>JBPCWJ010000021.1:0-13171 GCA_051009635.1 Rhizobiaceae bacterium | reverse complement strand
GATCTTGATCTGTACATCGAAATCATCAATTGCCGCCGGCGCAGCAAGTGCAGACTGTACCATCCCGTTAGCAAAGCTTGTGTGAAGATGCGGTAACAGGAATGCAAACCTGAGGACCGGTTTGGGGCGGCTAGCCAGATAATCCGGTATCCTGCCAAAATTCAGTTCATGCATTGCATCACGAACCTTTGTCTTGGCGCGCTCGCTTATGCCATCGCGTTCGTGCAATACCCGATCCACGGTGGCCGTGCTGACACCAGCTTTTATTGCAACATCCTGTAGAGTCGGTTTGGACATCATTTCTCCTGTTTGCGGAAGATAGATTGCAATATTTACCTCACACAAGGCTTAAATGATGCGAATTAATCGATATTCTGATGTTATTACATCATTTTTTGATGTATTGGCATTTATTTTTTCATGTGATTATGGCGCAATGTATGGGGGACCGGACGGACGTTCCTAATCTCGATAGGATGCGAGGTGAAAGATCGATCTGTCGGAAATTGATCCAGAAGCAAAGTTTGATCGAACTGTGCACTTGACAGGCTGACTTGCTACAGGCAAGTCGCGGCACCGGCATCATTTGTACCGGGTGTAGCGCAGATTTGTTTTTCAGCCATGCGAGCGAAAGGCCATGTCAATGAGCGGCATTATCATCGCACCTTCAATCCTGTCGGCCGATTTCTCGAGACTTGGTGAAGAGATTGAAGCTGTCGAAAGGGCGGGCGCAGACTGGATACATATTGACGTAATGGACGGGCATTTTGTTCCCAACATCACATTTGGGCCTCCGGTGATAAAATCTGTCCGCAACCGCACGGACAAGATTTTTGACTGTCATTTGATGATTGAGCCTTGCGATCCATATCTTGAAGCATTTGCCAAGGTGGGATGTGACATAATCACGGTCCATGCTGAGGCAACGACACATCTTGATCGTTCATTGCAGGCTATCAGGGAATTGGGCAAAAAGGCCGGAGTATCCCTCAACCCTTCCACGCCCGAGAATGTAATAGAATATGTGCTGGACAGGTTGGACCTGATCTTGCTCATGAGCGTCAATCCCGGTTTTGGTGGACAAAAATTCATTCCATCGGTTGTCGACAAGGTGGCGCGGATAAAGCAGATGATTGGTGACAGGCCGATAGATATTGAAGTAGACGGGGGAATAACTCCTGAGACAGCACCACTTGTTATCGCTGCTGGAGCAAATGTTCTCGTTGCAGGATCGGCAATCTTCCAGGATGGGTCGCAAGCAAATTATGCCGGTAATATTGATGCAATACGAAATGCCTGCTGACAGGCTGGAAGTTTAGATATAGCAATCTATTTTGCGGCCAGTTCAAAATGGGGATAGCGCAGCCATGAAAATCGGCATTCTCAAGACCGGTAATACACCGGAGGCGCTGATTGAGGAATATGGCAGCTATCCCGATATGTTTGAGCAGCTTTTGGAAGGCCGCGGATTCTCTTTCAAGACTTATAGCGTCATGGATGATGAATTCCCCGATAAACCAACTGAATGCGATGGTTGGCTGATTACCGGTTCGCGCCATGGCGTCTATGACGGGTTTACCTGGATTGAAAGGCTGGAGGAGTTTATCAGGCAAGCCTGGTCCGCCACGGTGCCCGTTGCAGGTATCTGCTTTGGGCATCAGATAATGGCGCAGGCTCTTGGTGGAAAGGCAGAGAAATTTGATGGCGGCTGGAGTGTTGGACAACAGCAATATGTTCTGGCTGATGGAAGGGAAATCACCCTTAATGCCATGCACCAGGACCAGGTGACCGTCTGCCCACCGCAAGCAGAAACAATCGCCAGCAGTGAATTCTGCAAATTTGCAGGTCTAATCTATGGCCAATATGGCATCAGCTATCAGGCTCATCCCGAATATAGCGATGCCTTCGAACGTGAATTGATTTCATTACGCAGTGGAATAACGGTTCCCAAGGACTTGGCAGATACGGCGCTTGCCTCATTTGATCAACGAAACGATAATCATGAGATCGCAAGTCAGATTGCTGAGTTTTTCGACGCAGCATATGCAGAAAAAGAAGGTTAGCTGCAGTTTCGGAGTATTCGATAAACTGGAAATAATTGAAAACCGGATTTCAAACTGAAATGATAAATGAAGGTGGATTCACATAACATAGGTGTCCGCTTTAAGTTCTCAGGGAGGTTTAATTGTCAGACATATTTGAAACCGGTCTGGACAGAAATCCGGCCAATTTTCAACCATTGACGCCGATTGTATTTCTTGAGCGTGCAGCATCTGTTTTTCCTGATCAGACTGCAATAATTCATGGATCTGACAAGACCTTATACCAACAGTTCTGGACACGCTGTCTCGTTCTGGCTTCAGCGCTTTCCAAACGCGGAATTGGTAAAGGCGATACCGTATCGGTGATGTTGTCAAACACGCCGGCAATGCTTGAGGTACATTTTTCGGTACCGATGACCGGAGCGGTTCTACACTCCTTCAACACGCGCCTTGATCCCGCGATCATCGCGTTCCAGCTTGACCACGCCGAATCAAGCATGGTTATCGTTGATCGTGAGTTTTCAGCACTTGTCAGCGAGGCGTTGAAACTGGCCCAGGTCAAGCCGCTGATTGTCGATTATGATGACCCGCATTACGGTGTGGATGCTCCCTATCCCAAGGGAGAATGTATTGGCAGCCTTGATTACGAGGCGCTGGTCAATGCGGGTGATGAAGACTTCAAATGGCGCAAACCTGATGATGAATGGGATTCCATATCGCTAAACTACACATCCGGTACCACCGGAAATCCGAAGGGGGTGGTCTACCATCATCGCGGCGCTGCCTTGATGGCCTATAACAATACAATCCATGCCGGAATTGTGCCCCGCTCGGTCTATCTATGGACGCTGCCAATGTTTCATTGCAATGGCTGGTGTTTTCCCTGGACGCTCGCACTGACGGCTTCCACCCATGTTTGCCTGCGCTGGGTACGTGCAAAGGCCATGTATGATGCAATCGCTGATCATGGTGTTACCCATCTTTGCGGTGCGCCTATCGTCATGTCGACATTGTTGAATGCACCTGTGGATGAAAAACGGGATTTTTCCCAAACCGTTTCATTCAATACCGCAGCAGCGCCACCGCCTGAATCGGTATTGTCGAGCATGGCTGAAGCAGGATTTGCGGTCACCCATCTCTATGGGCTGACAGAAACCTACGGACCTGCCGTGGTCAATGAATGGAATCCGGATTGGGACGATCTCGGAATGGAGGAACAAAGCCGCCTGAAGGCGCGCCAGGGTGTATCTTACACCGGGCTTGATGCAGTTGACGTCATGGATCCTGAAACCATGAAGCCGGTTCCCGGCAACGGGGAAACAGTTGGTGAAATCATGTTCCGCGGCAATATTGTCATGAAGGGCTATCTGAAAAACAGTGAAGCTACCCAAGAGGCCTTTTCCGGCGGTTGGTTCCATTCCGGTGATCTGGCCGTAAAATATCCCGACAGCTATTTGCAGATCAAGGACCGCTCCAAGGATATCATCATCTCAGGTGGCGAAAATATATCCTCGATCGAGGTCGAGGATGCGATCTATATGCACAGTTCCGTTTCGGCCTGTGCTGTAATCGCCCAACCTGATGAAAAATGGGGAGAGACCCCTGTGGCATTTGTTGAGGTCAAGCTCGGAAAGACAGTCAGCGAGAGTGAAATTATTGATCACTGCAAATCCAGACTTGCCCGTTTTAAATGTCCAAAAAATGTAATATTTGGTGAAATTCCCAAGACATCGACCGGCAAGATACAAAAGTTCAAGCTGCGGGAGATGATATGATTTCCGGAGACGAACAGGAATGAATCACGACAATTACGAAGATGCCTATATCAGGGGCATACTTATGAAAGCGCGAACGGTTGCGATCGTCGGGGCAAGCGCCAACAAGGTACGGCCTTCATATTTCGTTACCACCTATCTGGATTCCAAGGGGTTTGATGTTATCCCGGTCAACCCGGGAAAAGCCGGTCAACAGATTGCCGGGCTGGACACGGTCGGTTCACTTGCAGATATCGACAGGCCTGTGGATCTGGTAGATATATTCCGTAAATCCGAGGCGGCCATAGGCGTTGTTCATGAAATCCTCGCAATGGATCCGCTGCCGAAAGTGGTCTGGATGCAGTTGGGCATCAAGAATTATGAGGCGGCCGGATTAGCGGAAGAAGCCGGAATGAAAGTCGTTATGAACCGGTGTCCGAAAATTGAATATGCGCGATTATGTGGCGAGATAGGTTGGTCGGGAGTAGCTTCCGGCGTCATAACCTCACGCAAGCCGAAACTCCTGAAAGGGATACAACGTTTCAGTATTAACAGCGAATAAGGTCAGGACATATCCGCTCTGAAAATTCCAGACCGTCTGGATCATCAGCAATATTTATCTTCTCGATCCGGTAAAGAATTTCTCCCGGCAGCAAGCCTGAAGAGCCTGTGTTCAGAAATATTCGAAGTCACCCTTAATCAGGGAAATATAGTTGAGAGGAAGTCATTTATGACTGAAAGAAAACCCGGCTTTTCCACCCTTGCCGTCCATGCTGGTTCAACACCCGACCCGGCAACAGGAGCAAGGGCAACTCCAATCTATCAAACTACCAGTTTCGTATTTGAGGATGTAGATCAAGCCGCCGCCCTTTTTGGCCTTCAGGCATTTGGCAATATCTACACGCGGATCACAAATCCGACGACTGCTGTGCTCGAAGGCCGGATTGCAACGCTTGAGGGCGGAACGGCAGCGCTTGCTGTAGCTTCGGGCCATGCGGCGCAAATGGGAGTATTTCACACGCTGATGCAGCCAGGTGATGAGTTCATTGCTTCGACCAAGCTCTATGGTGGTTCAATCAACCAGTTCAATCAGTCCTTCAAGAGCTTTGGATGGAATGTAAAATGGGCCGACCCGGACGACATATCCTCATTTGAAGAGGCACTGTCTTCCAAGACAAAGGCAATTTTCGTCGAAAGCATTGCAAATCCGGGCAGCATTATCACGGATATCGAACCGCTGGCAGCCATTGCCAAAAAGGCCGGCATCCCCCTTATCGTGGATAATACGCTGGCGACACCCTATCTGTGCCGGCCATTTGAACATGGTGCCGACATTGTTGTTCATTCTTTGACGAAATTCATGGGTGGACATGGTAATTCAATGGGTGGAGCCATTGTCGATGGCGGTACTTTCGACTGGTCTGCAAGCGACAAGTTTCCTCTTGTTTCGCAGCCGCGCCCTGAATATCAGGGCATTATCATTCATGAAACCTTCGGTGATTTCGGATTTGCCATTGCCTGCCGGGTATTGGGTCTACGTGACCTTGGCGCTGCAATATCGCCTTTCAATGCGTTCCAGATTTTGACCGGGATCGAAACCCTGCCACTACGCATGGAAAAGCATTGCGCCAATGCGCTGGAAGTGGCGAAATTCCTGGATGGACACCCTGCAGTTGATTGGGTTTGTTATGCCGGACTGGAAAATGATCCCGGTTACAAGCTTCACCAGAAATATGCACCCAAGGGAGCGGGAGCGGTGTTCACCTTTGGTGTAAAAGGCGGTTATGACGCGGGGGTTCAATTGGTCGGGAAGGCCGAACTTCTGTCCCATGTCGCCAATATCGGCGACACCAGAAGCCTGATCATCCATCCTGCCTCGACAACCCACAGACAGCTCAGCGATGAGCAACGTGTTTCTGCCGGCGCGGGGCCGGAGGTCGTACGCTTGTCGATCGGGATAGAAGATGCAGATGACATTATTGCCGATCTGGAAGCAGGCCTGGCATCAGTTTAGAAGCAGGCTCCAGCAAGTCTGCCGGGCTTATCCATTATCCTTGCTGTCATTTTCTGACCACCAGCGCTTCTCCAGTATGGAGGCGATAACCACTCCGATGGCGACCATGGTAATCAGGATCGTTGACAGGGCGTTTATCTCCGGTGATACGCCAAGCCGGACGGCGCTATATATCTTGATAGGCAACGTTGTGGCGCCGGGACCGGTGGTGAAGGACGCAATTACCAGATCATCCAGCGAAAGCGTAAAGGCAAGCAGCCAGCCGGCTATGACAGCTGGTGCAATGTTTGGAAGCGTAACCGAGAAAAATGCGTCCAGCGGACCGCATCCCAGATCAAGTGCAGCTTCTTCCAGGGACTTGGGGAAACTGATCAGCCGGGCTGAAACGACAACCGCAACGTAACACATGGCAAATGTCGTGTGGGCAATCACAACCGTATAAAGGCCTCTTTCGACACTCATTGCGATGAATAACAAGAGGAGCGACAAACCGGTAATGACCTCCGGCATCATCAACGGCGCATAGATCATGCCGGAGAAAAGCGTTCTTCCCCTGAACCGGCCACAACGTACCAGCGCCCAGGCAGCCATGGTTCCAAGTACCGTTGCGAGCGTTGCGGTAAGCAAGGCTACACGGAAAGTGACCCAAGCCGCTGAGAGCATGGCTTCATTTCTGACCAATTCGCCATACCATTTCGTTGAAAAACCGGCCCAGACCGTTACGAGTTTCGATTCATTGAAGCTGTAGATCACCAACAGCATGATCGGCAAATAGAGAAACACGAATCCAAATGTCAGGGAAGTCGCGTTGAACCATGTGAATCGACGTGTCACCGGCGTTTCTCCTGCTGGCGTTCAAAATGGCGCTGTGCGGCGACAATGGGCACCAATAGCGCCACCAGCAAGTAGACTGCCACTGCTGACGCCACCGGCCAGTCACGATTGGAGAAAAATTCGGTCCATAAGATCTTGCCCATCATCAAGGTTGAGGAGCCGCCCAGCAAATCCGGGATGACAAACTCACCCGTGACCGGGATGAATACCAGAAAACAACCTGCGATTATTCCAGGTTTCGCCAGCGGCACAGTTACCAGCCAAAATGCTTTCAGCCGCGAGCATCCGAGATCGATGGCAGCCTCCAGCAAGCTGTCATCCATCTTGTCCAATGACGCGTATATCGGCAGCACCATGAATGGCAGGTAGGTATAGACAATCCCGATATAGACGGCGAGGTTTGTATTCATGACCTGCAAGGGGTCGGATATTACGCCGGTCCATAACAGGAACTGATTCATCAGCCCCTCGGTGCGCAATATTCCGATCCAGGCATAGACACGAATGAGGAAGCTTGTCCAGAATGGGACAATTACCGCAATCAAGAGATAGAGCCTCCACCTTTTAGGTGCACGGGCCATGCCATAGGCGATGGAAAATCCGATCAGCAAACAAAGGCATGTTGAAATTGTTGCGATTATCAAACTGGACAGGAATGCCTTTTTATATAGGTTGTCCTGCCACACCCATTTGAAGCTCTCAGAATCCAGTCCCGCCAGGAAGTCACGAATTCCCTGCCAACCATCGGATAGGTTCAGGAGTGGCATATATGGCGGTTGTGAGATTGCAGCGTCTGAAAGCGAAATTTTCAGAACGATAAGAAATGGTGCAAGGAAGAAAACGAGGAGCCACAGATATGGCAAACCAACAACAAATGCCCGGCGAAGGGTCATCGCTTCCCCCTAACGCTCCAGCAGGAGAGCTGAACCGGGCATCCAGCTCATATATACGTGATCTTCCCAGGTGATTTCACGATTTGCAATGTGTTGGCGATTTGCCTCCTGGGCCTTCAAAATGATGCCGTTGGCCAGCCGCACATGATAGGTGGAAAGATTACCGGAATAGGCGATATCATCGACATGGCCTTCAAGCATATTTGCTGATTTCCTTGGCTTTGTTCTGGAGATCTCAATTTTCTCAGGCCTGATCACCAATTCACACGGCGTGCCCGGCTTGATGTGATCACTGTTTTTTACCAGAAAACTTGGTCCGTCATCACCGGCATGAAATTCGATGAAGGAATCCTTGTTTTTGTTCACACGCTTTCCGGTTTTTCCGGGGATCAAGTTCACGTCGCCGATGAAATCAGCAACGAATGAAGAGAGCGGATTTTCATAAATGTCCGTTGGTGTCGCAACCTGCGCCAGCTTTCCCTTATTCATCAATCCGATCCTTGAGGCGACGGTCATAGCCTCTTCCTGATCGTGTGTGACGATAACAAAAGTCAATCCGAGTTTTTCCTGGATATTCATGAGCTCAAACTGCGTCTGCCCACGAAGTTTTGCGTCAAGCGCACCCAGCGGTTCGTCCAGCAGCAATATCTTGGGTTTACGGGCAATGGCCCGGGCAAGCGCAACTCTCTGACGCTGCCCGCCTGATAGTTCGTCTGGTTTGCGTTTGGCACAATCCTCCAATTGCACCAGCTGCAGCATTTCATCGGTCCGAAGCCTGATCTCCGACTTTGCAAGCTTGGCCCGTTTCAGACCGAAGGCAATATTTGCCTCTACGTTCAGATGCGGAAACAGGGCATAGGACTGGAACATCATGTTGATCGGCCGCAGATTCGGAGGTACGGCGGAGATGTCCTGGCCATCGACCAGGATTTTTCCTTCGCTTGGTGTTTCAAAGCCTGCGAGCATGCGAAGCAATGTTGATTTTCCGCACCCTGAAGGTCCGAGCAAGGCAAAGAATTCGCGCGGAAAGATCCTCAGCGAGACATTATCAACGGCTGTAATCTCACCAAACTTTTTTACAATGCCATCAAACTCGATAATCGGCCGGGCATCATCTTCAAGCCAGGGAGCAAAAATCCGGGATTGATGGGCTTCATCACGCCCGGTTTCGTTTTCACTCACCTTGTTCATCTATTACCGGATTCGCTCCCAAACTTACTTCCCCGCCGAAGAACAAATCACTGACCGGTCGTAACCTTGGTCCAAAGCCTTGTGACCGTTCGAGTGGTCTTGGGATCATAGGGCAATTTTGCATAGAGATTTTCAACAGTTGCCTGATCCGGATAAATGGTCGGATCACCAATCAAATCGGGTTCAAGAAGGGGCTGTGAAGCCTTGTTGCCATTGGCATAGTATACATAGTTCGATGCCTTGGCGATGACTTCCGGTTTCATGATGAAATCCAGAAACTTGTGGGCTTCCTCGACATTTTTCGAATCATTGGGGATGGCCATCTGGTCAAACCACATCTGGGCACCTTCCTTCGGGATGGCGTAGGAGACTTCAACACCACGATCAGCTTCTGAAGCCCGGTCAGAGGCTTGAATCACATCTCCCGACCAACCAACGGCCAGACAAATATCGCCATTTGCCAAGGCATTGATATATTCGGAGGAATGGAATTTCTGGATAAAGGGCCGGATCGAAAGCAGCAATTCGCCAGCTTTTTCAATTTCTTCGGGATCGGTCGAATTGGGATCAAAACCAAGATAGTTTAGGGCTGCCGGTATGGTTTCGGTTGGCGCGTCCAGCATGTGAACGCCGCAATCCTTGAATTTGGCAATGATTTCGGGATTGAAAATCACGTCCCATGAAACGATTTCATCAGCACCCAGGATTTCCTTGACCTTCGCGACATTGTAGCCAATGCCGGTGGTTCCCCACATATAGTTGATGGAGTATTCTCCGCCGGGATCATATTTTGCAGTCTGATCCGTAACCTTGTCCCACATGTTGGACATGTTGGACAGTTTTGATTTGTCGAGTTTCTGGAAGACACCTGCCTGGATCTGGCGGGAGAGAAATTCGGCAGAGGGAACAACCACATCATACCCTGTTGAGCCGGCTAACAGTTTTGTTTCCAACACTTCGTTGGAATCAAATACATCATAGACGACCTCAATTCCCGTTTCCTTGGTAAAGTCAGACAGAACTTCCTCGTCAATATAATCCGACCAATTGTAGATACGCAGTTCAGCCGACATTGCGTTGGTTGTCAGAATTGCCAGCATTGCCGCTGTTGTTGTTATTGTTGACAGTTTCATGGTTGGAGATGCCCCTCGATTTATTATTATGGACACTTTAGTGTGATATCGTGCCAAATTCCATGCCAATAAAATATGTAGTTCGAATATTCTCCAGATCAGGTCAGCCTAACCATCCTATTGCCAGCAGGCTTCAAATAGGCGTACCTTTGACGTCACATATTCAATAGACACCAGATCAACACTATCCAGCCCGGAAATTGAAATGAGCCGCAGGAAAATTGCCGAGTGGGTAGCTGATCTGCCGGAACCCGTTCAGGATTGGGTTGATGGGCGTTTGGTAGAGGAAATTGAATGTATCATCGGTGATTTTGCCGGAATTGCGCGTGGCAAGGCCATGCCTGCATCGAAGTTTCTGACGACGGAATCAAGTTTCCTGCCAATTTCGATATTCTATCAGACAATAACCGGGGAATATGTCGACTATGATACCATCAGGGCGGTTTCGGAAACCGATCTTGTACTAACGCCCGACATGTCGACTGCAACGGCAGCGCCCTGGGCAACCGATGTCACGATACAGGTTATCCACGACATGGAGTTCCAGAATGGTGAAGCTGTCGGTCTGGCACCGCGCAATGTCCTCAAAAAGGTGTTGGTGGCCTATGAGAAGGAAGGCTGGTCACCGGTAATTGCACCGGAGCTGGAATTTTACCTGACCAAACCGAATATTGATCCGGATTTCCCGCTGGAGCCGCCTGTCGGCCGTTCCGGCAGACAGGGCGCAGGGCGTCAATCCTACTCGATTTCCGCAATTGACGAGTATTCAGAGATTATCGACAGGATCTATGATTATGCCGAAGCCCAGGGAATTGTAATCGATACGATCATTCAGGAGGGGGGTGCCGGCCAGATCGAGATCAATCTGAACCATGGTGATCCGCTAAGGCTGGCTGATCAGGTATTTTTCTTCAAGCGCACCATTCGCGAAGCTGCTCTCAAGAGTGACTGCTATGCAACCTTCATGGCAAAACCGATGGAAAACGAGCCCGGCAGCGCCATGCATATTCATCAAAGTGTGAGTTCGATAAAGACCGGAAAAAATGTCTTCAATAATGGGGACAGTGAGCCCAGCGAATTATTTTACGGATTTCTCGGAGGTCAGCAGCAATATCTACATGCGGTGATTTCCCGGCTTGCGCCTTATGTAAATTCCTATCGGCGGCTGGTTCCGGGGGCTTCAGCGCCCATAAATACCGAATGGGGAATTGACAACCGCTCGACCGGCCTTCGTGTTCCCATATCGAAGCCGCAGGACCGGCGCGTGGAAAACCGGGTTATCGGAATGGATGCCAATCCTTATCTGGCTATCGCTGCCTGTCTGGCCTGCGGGTTTCTGGGCATGAAGGGCGGGATGAAACCCAGGGATGCAATCGCCGGTGATGCATATTCCCTGCCTCACTCCCTGCCGAGGGAATTGTTTGAAGGGCTCAAGCAATTCAACGCATATCCGCAATTGCGCAAATTGCTGGGCGAGGATTTCTGCCGGATGTATGAGGCAATAAAATTGCAGGAATTTGAAGATTACCTGCGGGTAATTAGTCCGTGGGAACGCGAATATCTGCTGCTAAATGTCTGACCAGCAAGGGTCAGGACCTTTTGAATGATGCTTAATAGTCTTCACGCAAATGACCGGCAGGGTGAGTATCCCAGATCCTGGTATGTGGATACATCGCATCCCCTTCCCTTACAGCCTGCCCTGCTACGACACGGCGAGACGGAAATCTGCATTATTGGTGCCGGCTTTACGGGACTATCTGCCGCCCTTCATCTGGCACAGGCCGACAAGCGTGTGACGATCCTGGAAGCACACCGGATAGGCTGGGGTGCATCCGGAAGAAATGGCGGGCAAGTCTCCAGCGGTCAACGTCGCGATCAGGCCGATCTGGAAGCGATGTTCGGCGCTGAAACTTCAAAGCGTCTGTGGCAACTGGGTGAAGAAGCAAAGAGGCTTGTCAGCCTGTTGATTACCAAACATGCAATTGATTGCGAAATTCGGCAGGGGATCATTCATGCCGATCACCGTCCAAGGTTTGTTTCCCATTCGCGTGACCATGTGGCCAAAATGAATGATCATTATGGCTATGGAGCAATAAGGTTTCTGGACCAGGAGGAGGTCCGCTCCTTGATCGGCTCAACCAATTACTTTGGCGGTACGCATGATAGCGGTGCCTTCCACATTCATCCTTTGAAGTTTTTGTTTGCGCTGGCCAGGCTTGTCACCGAGGCGGGTGTCGTCATCCATGAAAACAGCGAAGTCTGTAGCGTTGAGGAAGGTGATCCGGTGATCCTGACGACAACCTCGGATAAACGGCTTCGGGCAGACAAGATAGTGTTTGCCTGTAATGGTTATCTGGATCGTCTGAACACCAAAATCGCTTCGCGTGTGATGCCGATCAATAATTTTATTATTGCCAGCGAACCACTGGGCAAGAAAATGGCCCGAAAGCTGATCAGCGACAATTCAGCCGTTTCCGACAGCCGCTTTGTCATCAACTATTTCCGCCGTACAAGCGATCACAGACTTCTTTTTGGTGGCGGAGAGACTTACGGACATCAATTTCCATCTGACATTCGTGGATTTGTGCGCAAGCCGATGCTGAAAATCTTCCCGCAGC
This sequence comes from Rhizobiaceae bacterium, assembly GCA_051009635.1. GTDB lineage: Bacteria > Pseudomonadota > Alphaproteobacteria > Rhizobiales > Rhizobiaceae > BOKV01. Next base: position 692 of record JBPCWJ010000021.1, on the reverse strand, counting down.
TTCGCGATGTCAAAATTGAGTATGGATGGGGGGGTACGCTGGCTATTACCAGAAACCGGCTACCGGTATTTGCCCGGCTGCGATCCAATGTATGGTCAGCATCGGGATATTCAGGACATGGAATTTCCATTGCGACCCTGGCAGGTAAAATCCTTGCAGACGCCATTTGCGATAAAACCGCGGATTTTGAAACAATGTCAGGGATAGCAGCCAAACGGTTTCCCGGCAGTCTGATGCTTCGAAAGCCCTTATTGCTATTGGCAATGTTATGGTATGCCATGCGAGACAGATTATAGTAAATTTTCGTTTCGATAGCGTAACAGAGCTTGGAATTCAGAATGCAACTGAGTTATTTGAGGGGACAAATTGTCGAGCGTCATCGAAATCCCCAATGAAATCCAGAAACTTCCCGAAAGCCATGGGCTTGCCAAACAGATAGCCCTGCCCTTCGTCGATCCCGTAGTCTCGCGCCATTTTCAAGGTTTGATCTTGTTCAATACCTTCTGCGACGACCGACAAGTCAAGTTCCCTTGCCAATGATATACTTGCTTCAAGGCAGGCGCGCGCAAAGCTGTCGTTTTCGGCCCCTGCCATAAAGCTCTTATCGATCTTGAGTTCGGTGAACGGATAGGTCTTTAGCTGGCTAATGTTCGAGTATCCTGTTCCGAAATCGTCAATCGCCAGTCCAAATC
>JBPCWJ010000020.1:0-9116 GCA_051009635.1 Rhizobiaceae bacterium | reverse complement strand
AATAATTTGGTGAATTCAGCATCCAGGAGGAACAACAAATGCCAGACGAAATCGTCATCGCAGGCGCAGCAAGAACCCCGATGGGTGGATTTCAGGGTGAGTTGACACCGCTAAGCGCAGCTGAACTAGGAGGCGCAGCTATCATGGCGGCACTGCGCGATGCTGACACAGAATCGGCTGACGAAGTCCTGATGGGCAATGTGCTTCCCGCAGGTCAGGGGCAAGCCCCGGCAAGACAGGCCGGGTTTCACGCAGGTCTGGATCGTTCCGTACCCGCAACGACCCTCAACAAGATGTGTGGTTCCGGGATGAAGACCGTCATGCTGGCCCATGATCAGCTGAAATCCGGCAATGGCACCAGCATCATCGCGGGCGGCATGGAATCGATGACAAACGCACCCTACCTCCTGCCGAAAATGCGGGCCGGCGCGCGGTTGGGCCATGCAAGCGCCATCGACCACATGTTTCTCGATGGACTTGAAGATGCCTATGAGACTGGTCGCCTGATGGGATCCTTTGCCGAGGATTGCGCCGGGAAATACCAGTTCACCCGTGAGGAACAGGACGCCTATGCAATCCGCAGTCTCGAGGCGGCACTTTCTGCCCAGAATGAGGGCCGGTTCAATAGCGAAATTGCACCAGTGGCAGTAAAGACCAGAAAGGGTGAGACCGTCGTCGAAAGCGATGAGCAACCACGTAATGCCCGCCCCGACAAGATTCCCAATCTGAAACCTGCCTTCAAGAAAGATGGCACGATTACACCAGCTAACGCATCTTCGATATCCGATGGCGCAGCAGCGCTGGTCATTGCCTCGCGCCAACACGCCGAAAAGACCAGCATGAATATTCGCGCCCGTATCCTTGGCCACACCACCCATGCCCATGAACCGGGCTGGTTTACGACAGCGCCGGTTACCGCGATCCGTGAACTGCTGGAGAAGACCGGCTGGTCGATGAACGATGTCGATCTTTGGGAGATCAATGAGGCCTTCGCTGTCGTGCCGATGGCAGCTGAACGTGAACTCGGCATTCCGCGCGACAGGCTGAATATCCATGGCGGTGCTTGCGCACTCGGGCATCCGATTGGCGCATCCGGTGCACGTATCCTTGTGACCTTGATCAATGCGCTGGAATATCATGGCCTTAAACGTGGTATTGCGGCCATTTGTATTGGTGGCGGTGAGGGCACCGCAATGGCAATAGAACTGGTTTGAAAATAGCCGCACCGGGAGGAAAACCCATGCATGATATCATTGAGGAACTTGAGAACAGGCGCGAACAGGCGCGTTCCGGTGGGGGCCAGAAGCGAATCGATGCCCAGCACGCCAAGGGGAAATTGACAGCCCGCGAGCGTATTGAACTGCTGCTTGATCCCGGCTCCTTCGAGGAATGGGACATGTTCGTCACCCATCGCTGCAATGAATTTGGCATGGACAAGACCAAGCTCGCAGGCGATGGCGTTGTCACCGGATGGGGCACAATCAATGGCCGTATGGTTTATGTCTTCTCGCAGGATTTTACCGTCTTTGGCGGTTCACTATCCGAGACCCATGCAAAGAAGATCTGCAAGATCATGGATATGGCGATGCGCAATGGCGCGCCGGTCATCGGCATTAATGATTCCGGTGGCGCCCGCATTCAGGAAGGGGTCGCGTCTCTTGGCGGCTATGCTGATGTGTTCCAGATGAACACGCTGGCCTCAGGAGTCGTTCCGCAAATCTCCATGATCATGGGACCTTGCGCGGGCGGCGCGGTCTATTCACCTGCCATGACCGATTTTATCTTCATGGTGAAAGATTCTTCCTACATGTTTGTGACGGGTCCCGACGTGGTCAAGACCGTCACCAATGAGGTGGTCACCGCTGAAGAACTTGGCGGCGCCAAGACCCACACGACCAAATCCTCCGTCGCTGATGAAGCATTTGAAAACGACGTCGAGGCATTGCAGCAATTACGCCGCTTCTACAACTTCCTGCCGCTGAACAATCGCGAGAAACCGCCAACAAGACCATTCTTTGACACACCCGACCGGGTGGAAATGTCGCTCGATACGCTGATCCCGGACAATCCCAACAAGCCCTATGACATGAAGGAATTGATCGAAAAGATTGCCGATGAAGGCGATTTCTTCGAATTGCAGGCCGATTTTGCCGGCAACATCATCACCGGCTTCATCCGAATTGAGGGTTCCACCATCGGCGTTGTCGCCAACCAGCCATTGGTGCTGGCAGGCGTGCTCGACATCAACTCCTCGCGCAAGGCGGCCCGCTTTGTCCGGTTCTGCGATTGTTTTAATATCCCGATCCTTACCCTGGTTGACGTGCCGGGCTTCCTGCCGGGCACCAGCCAGGAATATGGCGGCGTGATCAAGCATGGCGCCAAGCTGCTTTTTGCCTATGGCGAGGCAACCGTTCCCAAGGTGACGCTTATCACCCGCAAGGCCTATGGAGGTGCCTATGACGTCATGGCATCCAAACATTTGCGCGGCGACGTCAACTATGCCTGGCCGAGCGCCGAGATCGCCGTAATGGGCGCAAAGGGTGCGGTTGAAATTCTCTATCGCGCCGAACTGGATGATCCGGACAAGATCGCCGAGCGCACCGCCGAATATGAAAAGCGCTTTGCCAATCCGTTTGTGGCGGCAGAGATGGGCTTCATCGATGACGTGATTTTCCCGCATAATTCACGCCGCCGCATCGCAAAGGCCTTCGCCGCCCTGCGCAACAAGGATTTGCAGAACCCGTGGAAGAAACACGACAACATTCCGCTGTGAGTATGAGATGAACCCCAATTCCCGCATTCCTGACAGTAACGAGCCGGATCAAGGACCCCGGCGGATTGTGACTGAAGCTGAACGCGCTGCCGTCAAGGCGCAACACTGGTCCTGGATACGGTTCATTTTCCTGAGCGCACTGGATGGAATGGCCATTGGCGCGCTGGTTGCGATTGCCATCATCAGGCTGGACCTGCATGGCGTGGGAACCATGATGGCAAACTCGAACCACCAGACCGGCTACACATTGCTGCTGATCGGCAGCTTTGCCCATACCTTTAGCATGGTGGTTTGCGGTTCTGCCATCTGGCTGCGGTCAACGGAGGAAGACAAGTAATGTTCAAGAAACTCCTCATAGCCAATCGGGGTGAAATTGCATGCCGTGTCATCAAGACCGCGCGCAAGATGGATATCCCCACCCTCGCCGTCTATTCCGATGCCGACCGTGATGCGCTGCATGTCTCGCAGGCTAATGAGGCAGTTCACATAGGCCCGCCCCCGGCTGCTGAATCCTATCTGGTGATCGACAAGCTGATGGAAGTCATCAAGGAGCACGGCGTTGACGCCGTCCATCCGGGCTATGGCTTCCTGTCGGAAAATGCTGCCTTTGCCCAGGCGCTTGAAAAGGCAGGGGTTGCCTTTGTCGGCCCGCCAGTCGGCGCGATTGAAGCCATGGGCGACAAGATAACCTCCAAGAAACTTGCCGCCGAAGCTGGCGTCTCAACCGTACCCGGCCATATGGGCCTTATCGAGGATGCAGATGAGGCAGTCAAGATCGCCACCGACATCGGTTATCCGGTGATGATCAAGGCGTCAGCAGGTGGTGGCGGCAAGGGCATGCGTATTGCCTGGAACGACACCGATGCCCGCGAAGGTTTTCAGTCTTCCAAAAACGAGGCCAAATCCTCCTTTGGCGATGACCGTATCTTCATCGAGAAATTTGTTACCCAGCCGCGCCATATCGAAATCCAGGTGCTTGGCGACAAGCACGGCAAGGTCATCTATCTGGGCGAACGCGAATGCTCGATCCAGCGCCGCAACCAGAAAGTGGTCGAGGAGGCTCCCTCGCCTTTCCTTGACAAGAAGACCCGCAAGGCCATGGGCGAACAGGCAGTCTCGCTCTCCAAGGCTGTCGATTACTGTTCGGCAGGCACGGTAGAGTTTATTGTCGATGGTGACAAAAATTTCTACTTCCTCGAAATGAATACCAGATTGCAGGTCGAGCATCCGGTCACCGAGCTGATCACCGGCGTTGATCTTGTGGAGCAGATGATCCGTGTCGCGGCAGGTGAAAAGCTTTCACTTGCCCAAAAGGACATCAAGCTGGACGGCTGGGCGATTGAATCGCGGCTATATGCCGAAGACCCCTATCGCAATTTCCTGCCATCAATCGGCAGGCTGTCGCGATATCGACCGCCAGAGGAAGGCAAAGCCAAGGACGGTACCATCATCCGCAATGACACCGGCGTCTATGAGGGAGGGGAAATCTCCATGTTCTATGACCCGATGATCGCCAAGCTCTGTACCTGGGGCAAGGATCGCAAGACCGCCATTGCTGCCATGTCGGATGCGCTGGACCGATTCGAATTGGAAGGTATAGGCCACAACCTGCCCTTTCTGCATGCGGTCATGGACCATAAACGGTTCAAGAAGGGCGACCTGACCACTGCTTTCATCGAGGATGAATGGCCGGAAGGTTTTTCCGACGTTGAACCCGATGCCAAGACCTGCCGGGATCTGGGCGCAATTGCTGCCGCCTGCAATTTCATCTTCCACCAGCGCGCTGCGAGAATTTCAGGCGCAATGGAAAACCGCCGTCGCCAGGTTGGTTCGGACTGGATTGCCTCGCTCGTTGGCGAGGATTTCCCCTTCCATGTCGAACGCGATGGTGAAAACTTCCAGATCGCCCTGATTGGCACCTATCCGGTACCGGTCACACTCGGCAGCTGGCGGCCGGGACAGGCGCTGGCAAACGCAACAGTCGGAAAAAAAGCCTATACGGTACAAATAGAAAGGAAGCCGAGCGGTTTCCGAATACGCCACCGCGGTGCCGATTTGCGTGTTTTTGTCCGCACGCCGCGCGAGACCGAGCTTGCCCGCCTGATGCCGGAGAAACTTCCCCCGGATACCTCCAAATTGCTGCTTTGCCCAATGCCGGGCCTGGTTGTTGCCATTCACGTCTCTGAAGGCGAATCCGTGGAAGATGGCCAACCGCTTGCGACTGTGGAGGCCATGAAGATGGAAAACATTCTGCGTGCCGAGAGGAAGGCAAAAGTCGCCAAAATCGTTGCAACGCCGGGCGACAGCCTCGCTGTTGATGCGGTGATCATGGAGTTTGAATGATGGGTCCCACCATAAAGGACTGGAAGGAACTGGCGCAAAGGGAACGCAAGGGCGCCGATCCCGAAACGCTGAACTGGCAGACTGCCGAAGGCATTGAAGTCAAACCGCTCTATACCGGGGAAGACCTGACTGATGTCGATCACATGGAATCTCTGCCCGGCTTCGAACCGTTCCTGCGCGGCCCGCGTGCGACAATGTATGCAGGTAGACCCTGGACCATCCGCCAATATGCCGGTTTCTCCACTGCTGAGGAATCCAACGCGTTCTACCGTCAGGCGCTGGCTTCCGGCCAGCAGGGTGTATCGGTTGCCTTCGATCTGGCAACCCATCGCGGCTATGATTCAGATCACCCCCGCGTCGTCGGCGATGTCGGCAAGGCTGGCGTTGCGATCGATTCCGTCGAGGACATGAAGATCCTGTTTGATGGAATCCCGCTGAAGGATATTTCAGTTTCCATGACCATGAACGGTGCCGTGGTTCCGGTGCTCGCTTCCTACATCGTCGCAGGTGAAGAACAGGGTGCCAGTCTTGCGGAACTTTCAGGCACCATCCAGAACGATATTCTGAAGGAATTCATGGTCCGCAACACCTATATCTACCCGCCGGAAGCTTCCATGCGGATCGTTGCCGACATCATCGAATATACCTCGAAGGAAATGCCGCGATTCAATTCAATTTCCATCTCCGGCTATCACATGCAGGAGGCTGGCGCGACTTTGGTTCAGGAGCTGGCCTATACGCTGGCTGACGGGCGCGAATATGTCCGTGCCGCCATCGCCAAGGGAATGGATGTCGATGCCTTTGCCGGCCGTCTGTCCTTCTTCTTCTGCATTGGCATGAATTTCTTCATGGAGGCAGCCAAACTGCGCGCTGCGCGCCTGCTCTGGCATCGCATCATGAGCGAGTTCGAACCGAAAAAGCCGCAAAGCCTGATGCTGCGTACCCACTGCCAGACTTCCGGCGTCTCTTTGCAGGAGCAGGACCCGTATAACAATATTATCCGTACCGCTTACGAGGCCATGTCGGCAGCGCTTGGTGGCACGCAATCGCTGCACACAAATTCCTTTGACGAGGCAATCGCGCTACCCACGGAATTTTCCTCCCGCATAGCACGCAACACGCAATTGATCCTGCAAAACGAAACCGGCATCACCAATGTCGTCGACCCTCTGGCGGGTTCCTACTATGTCGAAAAACTCACAGCCGATCTGGCTGACAAGGCATGGGAGCTGATCGAGGAAGTCGAGGCAATAGGCGGCATGACCAGGGCCGTGGCAACTGGTATGCCGAAATTACGCATCGAGGAAGCTGCCGCCCGCAAACAGGCGGCAATTGATCGCGGCGAGGAGGTCATTGTCGGCGTCAACAAGTTCCAGCCGACAAAGACGGATGAATTCGAAATCCTCTCCATCGACAATGAGAAAGTCCGCGATGCACAGATCGCGCGGCTGAAGCGCACCCGCCGCAATCGAAACGAAGAAGCCTGCCAAAAGGCGCTGGACAATCTTGAGCAGATCGCCAGAAGCGGTGATGGCAATACTCTGGCGGGCGCAATTGAAGCCGCCCGCGCACGTGCAAGCGTCGGCGAAATCTCGCAAGCCATGGAGAACGCCTGGGGTAGGCATGTTGCCGACACGCAAACCGTCTCAGGGGTATATGGCAGTGCCTATGATGACGATAAACGGTTTAGTGAAGTCAGTGAGAAACTGAAGAAAATCGGCAAGGAAGCAGGGCGGGCACCCAGAATACTGATCGTGAAAATGGGTCAGGATGGACATGATCGCGGTGCCAAGGTCATCGCGACAGCCTTTGCCGATCTTGGTTTTGACGTAAGCGTTGGTCCCCTGTTCCAGACCCCTCACGAGGCGGCAAAGCTTGCGGTTGCAGAGGATGCCGATATCGTCGGGATTTCCTCCCATGCCGCAGGTCATCTGACACTTGCCCCGTTGCTAGTCGAGGAATTGGCAGCCAATGATGCAGCCGGCAAGTTGGTAATCTGCGGTGGTGTTATCCCCTCCCAGGATTATGGCAAGCTTAAAAAGGCCGGGATTGCCGCGATCTACGGACCGGGCTCGAATATCCTTGATTCAGCCGATGATTTACTGGGCCTGCTTTTCGAACGGTTACGCGGCCGCAACCGGTAGGGCTGCTGTCATTTGAAATTATGGAAAACACAGCTATTGATGGCGGGTAACCGATTCGGAGCAAACCTTGTTTTTCGTGCTGTCAAAACTGTTCTGGTTCTTTGCCCGTCCGCTCAATCTGCTTTTCATTCTCGCCTTGTTTTGCGCTGTCGCGGCGCGTCTGGGATACCGAAGATTCGCTCGAGGATTACTTGTCCTGATCGCAATCACTTTCGTATTGATCGGATTTACACAATTGCCGGATTGGGCTGTTCTGAAACTGGAAACCGCAATCGCCATGGGCGAACTGCCCGAGAAACCGGAAGGGATTATCGTTCTTGGCGGTGGATTGACCGCAAATGCCGCCGCACGGGAAGCCGATTATGCAATGGGTGAGGCATCCGATCGCTTGATCAAGGGCCTGGAACTAAAACAGCTATTTCCCGATGCTCGTTTCATTTATTCGGGCGGCGCAGCAAGTTTCAACCCTGATGCAGAACCTGAAACCACCGCAGCCGCCCAGATCATTTCCGGCCTTTACGGAGACGGTTTCGATTTTGAACTTGAAACAAAATCCCTGAACACCTGGCAAAACGCGGCCTATGTGGCAGAGATGATTGACGATACGAACTCCGGTGAATTTCTACTGGTCACTTCAGCCTTCCATATGCCGCGTGCCCTGGGTTGCTTTCGTAAAGCTGGCGTCAATGTAGTACCGATCCCTGCAGATTATCGTGCCGACAAGCTGGTTTTTCCCTATCTGACAGGATCAACTGCCGAGCAGTTCTTGAAAATGTCTATTGTTATCAAGGAATTGATCGGATTGGTGGTTTACCGCCTGACAGATAGAATTGATGAATTCCTCCCTGAATGACCGGGCTTCTCCGGGGAAATACGATCCCTTGTGTTCAGAGCTCTGTACAGCAATTGAAATAAGCGGCTTTAAATCAAGTTAAAGCATTGATAAAGCTGCGCTGGAAAATTCGACATCCTCATCGGCGTTTACAGGAAACCAGACAAAACATGCTGAAAGACAAATCCATATTGATCACGGGCGGGACCGGTTCTTTCGGAAACCAGTTTGTCAAAACACTGTTGGAGCGCTATCCGGATATTCGCCGTCTGGTGGTTTTTTCTCGCGATGAGCTCAAGCAATTTGAAATGTCACAACGTTTCCCGAACGCAGATCATCCCGGGCTTCGCTATTTTCTGGGAGATGTTCGTGACGACAGAAGACTCCGCCGTGCGTTGGAAGGTGTTGATATCGTGGTGCATGCAGCAGCGCTCAAACAGGTGCCTGCCGCAGAGTACAACCCATTTGAGTTCATCAAGACCAATGTGTTGGGAGCACAAAACCTGATTGAAGCTTGCCTCGACACAGACGTATCCAAGCTTGTTGCCCTGTCTACGGACAAGGCCGCAGCACCAGCAAATCTCTATGGCGCTACAAAACTGTGTTCCGACAAGCTTTTTGTCGCTGCAAACAATATAGTCGGCAACAGGCCGCTGAGATTTTCTGTCGTTCGTTACGGCAATGTGATGGGCAGCCGGGGCTCGGTAATTCCATTTTTCCTGAAAAGGCGCGAGACCGGCATACTGCCAATCACCCATGAGGATATGACACGGTTCTCCATCACACTCGAACAATCGGTCGACATGGTTTTGTGGTCCATTGAAAATACGCTGGGTGGAGAGATTATTGTTCCCAAAATTCCAAGCTACCGCATATCCGACCTTGCAAGGGCTATCGGGCCGGAATGCGAAACCCCGGTCGTCGGTATCCGCCCGGGAGAAAAAATACATGAGGAAATGATTGTTCCGACCGACAGCCCGAATACGGTTGATCTGGGAAACTATTATGCCATTCTGTCTTCAAC
>JBPCWJ010000019.1:0-13448 GCA_051009635.1 Rhizobiaceae bacterium | reverse complement strand
CTTCCAATGCAGGAAGCCCTTTTCCATGCGCATGGATTCCACAGCGCGTGAGCCGAACAGTTTCAGGCCGTGGGCTTCACCGGCCTCGCGCAAGGCCAGATAGGCTGCATAAAGCGAAGCGTTCGGTACATGGATTTCATAGGCAAGTTCACCTGAGAAGCTGACGCCCAGAACTGTCGCTGGCGCGATGCCGACATAGCATTCGCGCAGGCTCAGCCATGGAAAAGCTTCCCGGCTCCAATCGCCGCGCGAACAGGCAGACAGGATGGCGCGGGATTTGGGACCTGCCAGCACAAGAATTGTCTGTTCATTGGTGAGTGAGGTTATCTGCACGTCTTCATCATCACGCAAATGGAGCTTCAACCAGTCCATGTCGTGGAACTCGCTCGCAGCGGCTGATCCATACCAGATACGAGCCGGGCCACGATCGCTTTGCGGCAGGTTTGCCAGTGTCGCCTCGCCCTTGACCATGCCATGGTGATTAAGCAGATAGCCGAGGCCTACACGGCGTTGGCGCCTCGTGACATTGCCGCAGAACATTCGATCAAGAAACTCATGCCTGTCTGCGCCGGTAATCTCGAATCGGTTGAAGCCGTTTACCTCGGTCAAACCGGCATTGGCCTGCACATTCCCAACTTCATCGGCGACTACTTCAAATGCCTCGTCAAACTTGAATCCATGAGTAATGGTGAATTCCGGCGACGGCTTGATACATTCCATTCTTTCCCAGCCATTGACCACGGTGAACTGCGCACCTTCTGCTGCCAAAACAGGGGTCAGGGGTGTTGTCTTGGCAGGACGTCCCGCTGGCCGGTGCTCATGGGGAAAATGAAAACGGAACTCGTTTTGATAATCCTCTATCGCCTTCAGGGTTGTCAGCTCCACATTGGCGTGGGTCGTGAAGCGGCGCGGGTCGATTACCCAGGTATCATAACAGGCTTCGCCATGAACGATCTGCTGGGCCAAAAGCCAGCCATGGCCGCCACCTTTACCAAGGCCCGCCCGCAAGCCAATTATGCAAAAGGCATTACGCTTGCCGGGAATAGGTCCAACCAGCGGAGCGCCATCAATCGTATAGGTGATCGGGCCATTAATGACAGATCTGATCCCCGTTTCCATCAGGACCGGCATGCGTGAAAAAGCGCCTTCCAGAACATCGGTTACCCGGTCGAGATCGTCCGGGCAAAGCGCGTTGGAAAAATTCTGGTCGATGCCATCCATCCCCCAGGGCTTGCAATCCTGCTCATAGAAGCCAAGCAAAAGGCCATTTTTCTCCTGCCGGCAGTAATAGTCGCTGATCGGGCAGCGCAGCAGCGGCATTCGGTGCCCTGCCTCCATAATTGCGGGAATATCCTCGGTCAGGAAATATTGATGTTCCATGGAGGCGACCGGATGGTGAACACCCATCATCGAACCAATCTCGTTGACCCGGTAGCCACCTGCATTGACCACAATATCGCAATCAATGTCTCCCTTTTCGGTGTGAACAGTCCAGGTGTCGTCCTTGTGCTGAGTCAATCCCGTCACCGGTGTATGGCGGTAGACTTCGGCACCGGCCTTGCGGGCGCGATAGGCCAAAGCCTGGCATAGTTGTGCCGGGTCAATATCGCCGTCCAGCGGGTCCCATAATCCGCCAAGCAGATTCTCGTTGGAAATCAGCGGGTGACGGCGAACGCATTCTGCCGCATCAATGACCTCGAAATGAACATCCATGCCACGTGCCAAGGATGCAAAATGCCGGTAGCCCTGCATTTGTTCTTCGGTATTTGCGAGGCGGATACCTCCGTCTCCATGGTGATAATTGATCGGATATTCCGGGTCTTCGGCCATCTCCTTATAGAGATTGATGGAATGGGTTTTCAGGCCAACCATGGTCTGGTTCATGCCAAAATTGGTCACCTGGGCAGCCGAATGCCAGGTCGTGCCGGAGGTCAGTTCGTCGCGTTCCACGAGAACGACATCGGCCCAGCCTTCCTGTGTCAGATGATAAAGCGTTGAACAGCCCGCTATACCGCCGCCTATTACCACCAGTTTGGTCCGGGTTTTCATGCAGCCTCCCTTGAAGAACGCCGCCTACTACTACATAGCTGGAGGGTGTCTTCAAGAAGACGTATGCAAATTGAAGATAATGGAGAAGGAAACCCCGATAATGGCTGGCAAAAAAGGTCGACTTTCAGACAGGTGTGCATTGATTACCGGCGCAGCGGGTGGCATTGCACAGGCTACCGCCAGGCAGTTTGCCCAGGAGGGAGCACAGCTCCTGCTGACCGATCTCGATGTCCAAGCTCTCAAACCAATTGCTGGCGAGCTAAAATCCAATGGCGTTACCGTCATCACATCAGGGGCAGACCTTACAAAGAGCAGCGAAGTCGAAAAGCTGATATCGGGCGGCGTTAAAGAATTGGGCGGTCTGGATATTCTGGTAACCTGTGCCGGTGGTTATACGAAATATGCAAATTTCGAGGAAATCGAGGAAGAGGATTGGGACCGGACCATCGAGCTTAACCTCAAGACCGTCTATCTGTGCTGCAAGCATGTCATTCCGGCAATGAAAACTGGGGGCTGGGGCCGGATCATAAATCTCGGTTCACTGGCCGGGAGAAGCACCAGCGCCGGTTCATCGCCCGCCCATTATGCAACGGCCAAGGCTGGCGTTTCCATGCTGACCCAGTATATAGCCAAGGATGTTGCACCATTTGGAATTACCGCCAATACCGTTGCGCCGGGCACAACAATTACCGAACGTGTAAAAAACGTCCTGACCCCGGAGAAGGAAAAACAGTTTGTTGGCATGACACCGGCCGGCCGTCTGGCCGTTCCCGAGGATATTGCCGGGCTGATTACCTTTCTGGCAAGCGAAGAAAGCTCCTACATCACCGGTGCAACGCTTGACGTGAATGGCGGGCGGCTGATGCTGGTCTGAAGTAGTCTGGTTTGTCAGCTTGATTGTGATCTTAACGGTCGATCAAACGCCAGTCACAATATTCCTTCTTCTGAATCCTCAACGGAAATACCCAGCCGGTCCAGTCCGGCCTCAAGGTGATCTGCCAGCAAGGGAATACCCAACAGGTAATCCTCGGTTGGATTAACACGCTCGGCGCGCGCCGTTTCAAGGGCATCACCCAGTTCCTGTGGCTCATAGGTACCCCTGCCAATCCAGGTTATTGCAACAAGGCTGACCTGTTCATCCACATTCAGGTCAGAAATAAAGGTTTTCAAGGCAGAAGCGACTGTGCCCGAGGACCGGCTTTCCAGAATGGAATCTGCGTCCTGGTCATCGCCTGCCTGGTCCCAGGACTCCACCTGGCCATCAAATTCGCGGGCAAGAACAATTACGTGTGCCACTTTCTCGGGTGCAATATTCAGCATGGGCTCATCTTGTCTTCATGGTTGCATTGACGAATTACATAATAGCCAAAACAGGCCCTACCCCCTATGCGGCCTAATTTCGCACAGAACGAACTGACAACAGATTCATTGATCGAGTGACTTCATGTAGGCAATGATGTTGGCAATCTCATCAGGTTTCTTCACCAGCTGATGCCCCATTATTGTTCCTGGAACTGTCAGCATTGGCCGCAAAACGAATGAGTAGATGCGATCATCTGTCCATTCTCTACCAAATTCCTTCAGGGATTCAGAATACTCAAACGAAGCATCACGGGCCACTTCCTGCCCGATAATGCCAATAATCGGAGGCCCGCGATCAAGGGCGGCAGGTTCAGGATCGCCCGCCTCAATCGCATGACAAGTCTTGCAATAGGTAACCGCAAGTTCCTTGCCTTTTTGAATATCTGCCTTGGCGAGAATTTCGGAGGAAGGCTGTACTGGCATTGCTACAGAGCCAGCGGATTTCAGCACGTCCACGATTTCAGAATGTCCTCCCTGTAAAGCAATGTGAAGCGGCGTCTGTTCACCGAGCTTGTATCGATTGCCCGCATGACCAACCGTGACTGCATTGACGTCAGCACCTTTGTCAATCAGGATCACGGCGACTTTTACACTGCCGGTTTTTGCCGCAATATGCAGCGGCGTTTTGTTGTTCTTGTCACGTATATCAACACCAGCACCTCCCTCCAACAGCACCAATACGACGTCAGCATGGTCGCGATTTGCAGCTGCATGCAAAGGCGATCCCAACAGATCGCTCTTCGCATCCAAATTCGCTCCCCGTGTTGCGAGAACAGCAGCCACGTCAGCATGGCCGTTTAGCGCTGCCCAATGAAGTGCAGTGCCAACCGCATGCATTTCGTCGATGTCCGCGCCGTCGTCCAGCAGTTTTTCGACCAACGCCTTGTCGCCAGATTTGGCGGCATCTCCAAGCGGGCCAGCCAAGACCCCATGAATCGAAATAAGGAAAAGTCCAATTGCAGACAAAATGAAACGCATGTTCAAGTACCTCCCGGGATAGCTCGCCAACAAATTCGTTCCTCCCACGGGCAAGGCTACCCGAAGGTAAATTCCACAATTTCGAGAAAGTTTGTCACATTTGGTGCCCCCAGGCAAAATCGGGGGTAGACCGTTTGAAATTTCCTATCAGGTCCGGGCGCGATCGGGCAGCATGACCAATTCCTCAACAAAAAGGCTGACAAGCTGCGTACGGCTGTCGACACCTGCCTTTTTGTAGATGGCATTGCATTGGGTCTTGATCGTTCCCTCGCGTGTATTGCGGATCGCCGCCATCTCGGAAATTGAAAGCCCCTTTATCGCCAGCAATGCCACATCGCGTTCAGATGGGGTCAGATTCCATTCATCGAAATGTTCCTCGAGCATCTCATGAAATTCGCTTGAGGCAGCACGAAGCTGATTCTCAATTCGTTTTTGATGCCGGATCATGGTCAGCAATTGGCGCCCGGTATAGATAACGCTGAGCGTCAGCGCTACCGCCACAAGATATTCAAATGTATCGGTGTCGCGCAGGCCGGTCTGCACTTCGAAAGCGAAGAAGTCCGCAACGGCATCGGCAAGAAAAAACAAGGCGCAAAATGCCTGAAGAGCAAACAACGCATATAGGGCGGTAGGCACTTTCTTCATTCGGGTATCCGGCAAAAATCCAGGTGACGAACCGAATGATTCGCCACCTGAGACATTATACCATTGGGCTGGCACCCGCATCCCGATGATCAGTCGTCATCAGCCTCGTCATCTTCCTCCAGTTCAATTTCGAGAATTTCACCGGTTTTTGCCGAAATCTCCAGTTCAAGGAGCTTGCCGTCAAGTTCGGCATGGACTTCGAATTCACCGTCTTCAGTTTCAATCTTCTTTACCGAATATCCGGCTGCTTCGAGGCTTTCGCGAATTTCTGCTTCTGATTTACCTGCAACATCTCCTGGTGACATCGATGCCAGTACCCAGCTTGGTGTGATAATCATGGCGGCAGCAATTGTTGATTTGACTAACATATTCATCTCGATCTCCTTTGCTTGATCACTGTTTCCGGTTTCTTGCCGGTGACTGCCATTTGGTGATGAACAGTTTCAGCGCCATTGCTCAAAGGTTGATGCGCGGGGGTCTATAACAAAGGTTTAGGGTGCCGAAATTTCAATCAAGCGCTGGAAAAGCGGCCCGCCCCAAGCGTTGCTGTTCACATTTCATCTACGGAATCGTGAACGCGGGAAACGCCGATGTTACTTCAAAACCATATATCGGCTGCTACCTTGTGCCCGGCCGTGACAAGCGAAAAAGTCACGGCACCGGAGCGTTATATGTTCCAGTATATTTTTCAAACCGGCCTGATACGGCCACAGAACAAAGGGTTACCAATATGCCAATGTCAACTTCTCAAAAGGTAATCGCAGCAATGATGGTTGCCGGTGGTCTCACTGCTGCCATGCCTGCAGGCGTTGCAAATGCATCTTGTGCAGCAACAAAAGTTAATTGCTGCTGTGCAGCCAACAAGTGCCATGCTTGCTGCGCGGACAAGAAGTAATCCGCTTCTGTCACTTGACGACTTTATTACCGGCGGGCAGTCTCTGCCCGCCATTTTCTATTTTTACCGCCAATCGGAAAAGTCCATTCAGCCATGCAATCGCCGGAATCAGAAACAGACAACCCGAGTTCCAATAGTCTTCCGGAAAAGCAGTCCTTCCCGTTCAACACGCTGACAGAATTTGACATGAGCAAAGTCAGCGGCCAGACACTGGCGCTGATGCAGGAAGGGATTGGCGAGATGCTTTCAGTGCTCGAAGAGGCCGGCCAGCAGAATTATCACGTGCTGACAAACGTCCTGGCATCAAAGGCCGACGAGCCTTTCACCCAGTGGCAGCATTATCCGCCGGGAGATATCCAGGACAAGCATAATGGCGCGATCTGGTATTATCATGCCCATGAAGAAGACAAGCTGGCGCGCCCCTGGGATGAACACGGCCATTTTCATCTTTTCCGCTACACGGAAGCCCTACGCCCTGGAGCTGAAGCGATATCGATGCCGGATGATCCGGATATGGTGAAGGGCGGGTTATGCCACCTTGTGGCGGTTTCGTTCGGGATGGACGGCCTGCCAATACGCATCTTCACTACCAATCGCTGGGTCGCAGGCGAGTGGATGTATCCGGCAGATGAGGTCATCAAGCTTCTCGATGGTTACAGAATTGACGACAAACCCTATGAATTGACGACCCGCTGGTTGCAGGCATTGCTCAAGCTATATCGTCCGCAGATCGAATGGGCACTTATCGAGCGCGATCACAGGCTCCCGGAAATGGCTGAAAAATATGGCGAGCGCTGGGGAGAGGAAAAAAGCGTCGAGGTGCTATCCTCGGTGACATTCGATCTGGCGGCACAAGTTGCTATCATAGAGGCCGAGGCGATGCGGCGCCAAGCTTGAGGTGTATTCCGCAACACTTATCAGTTTGCTACCCTTTCACGTGCTGCCTCATTGACCATAGCGGCCATGCGATAGAAGCCGTGAGCCATTTTCGAATAGGGCGTTAGCAGGAAAAATGTCAGCACGGTCGCCAAATGGATCGGCAATAACCAGGAAACAATGGTTGTTCCGGTCGCGGCATAGAGTGCCAGCCCGGTCGCGCTGACCGCAAACAACAAGAGCACAAAAGCCATTTCGCCTCCCCAGAATTTCGGTGCACCCAGATGCCGGTCAGCCTTTGTCTTCAGCCAGGCAAGTCCCGCCGTACCAATACACAACAGAATGCCACCCGGTACACCAAAGAGTTTTGGCAGGCTGAAAAGGCCATAGGGAGCCTCCATCCCAAACACATAATGCATGATTGTGCCTGCTGAAGTCGCGGCAAAGCAGAGGAGGAAACCGTAGAGCGTCGCCTGATGGAAATGCCTGCGTGCCTGGCTGAAACGGTCTTCATCCTCGAAATTGCAACCATCTCCATGGCCGCCATCCAGGTTTTTCATGCGTCCGGCGCTAAGGCAGGCCGCCCAAATATCCTCAAGAGTTAGCGGACCTCCGCCGACCGCCAGCCAGTATTTGCGGAGCGAAATACCAATCGCTGCCAGCGGCAGAAGGAATGCAGGCGTAAAGATTGCAACCATCAAGCCATGGGACATGTAGGCATAAAAACCCTCGCCACTTTCCGGCCGGAGGGCCTGCGCAAACGCAAACAACAAGGCGAGGGTGACGACCAGTCCTGCGCTAATTGCCATGCCTGACCGGTCGAACAATTCGCCAAATCCCTTTGGCCAGGCGAGGGTCTTCCAGCTGTCGTGCCGTACTTCCGCCAATGCGTTTGGCAGGTTCAGATCAAACTCATGTGGCGCGGTATATTGGCAAGCGTAATAGCAGCCGCGACAGTTGTGGCAGAGGTTTGCCAGTTGCATGATGTCGCCATCGCTGAATGCTCGATGCGCATGGAGCGACGGGAATACCGAACAGTAGCCCTCACAATAGCGGCATGCATTGCAGATCTCGGCTTGCCGCCGCGCCTCATTGATCAGTTCAGCCTGCATGGGACGCAGCCTCCCTTCCGGCAATTCTTCCGAACACCGTACCGATCGTCATGCCAAATCCGGCGAGATAACCTTGACCCAGGATGGAGCCTGCCATTGTCTCACCGGCAGCCCAAAGATTGGCAACTGCACGGTTTCCCTCTGTGCATTGTGCTTGCTCATCAACTTTCAGTCCAAGATAGGTGAAGGTCACACCTGTACGAAGCGAATATCCATAGTATGGCGGCTGATCGATGGGTCTGGCCCAATTGGTCTTTGCAGGCGTCAGTCCTGATGTTGCAACGCCGTCCAGCTCGGTTGCGTGGAAATCTGAAGCATCACCGCAGGAATTGTTGAATTCGGAGACCGTTTTTACCAGCCGATCGGCAGGAAGCCCCATCTTCTGCGCCAATTTTTCCAGCGTATCCGCCTTTATCGGCGGGAAGACAGACGGCATGAACAAGTCAATCGCCTTGGAATCAATGA
Organism: Rhizobiaceae bacterium; assembly: GCA_051009635.1. Taxonomy (GTDB): domain Bacteria; phylum Pseudomonadota; class Alphaproteobacteria; order Rhizobiales; family Rhizobiaceae; genus BOKV01. Next base: position 5,066 of record JBPCWJ010000019.1, on the reverse strand, counting down.
TCGCATAGCCGACCTGATCGGGCTGGGCGGCAACGAGCCTGCCCCAAATTGCATAGCGTTTAGGCCAGACATCCTCGCCTTCGTCGTAAAACCGCTCGGCATTCTTGTTCACCACAATCGAAAATGGAACGCAATCGAGGCGCGTGACGATCCCGCCATCGAATTTCGGCGCACGCCCGTCTATCGCCACGGCGTGGCATTGAGTGGGATCACCAACCTGCTCAATTCCCTGATCAAGGAGGTCGGCAAGTACTACACCACGATTATACGGCGTTCCGCGGATCAGGAAATTTTTGGCCGCCGGTCCCCATGCCCTTGCAAGCCGATCGGTATCTGCCTGGAACCCTCCCGAAGCAACAATCACCGCTTTTGGAGAAAGGCTCTGTTCCTTGCCGTTCCGGGTGTAGTCAATTCTGACAACACGGTCATCCTCAACCTCAAGGTGGGTAACCGGCGCTTCGTATCGGGCTACCACGCCAAGTTTTTCTGCTGTCCTGTAATAGGCATTTACAAGGCTCTTGCCGCCTCCCAGAAAAAAGGCATTGGTTCGAGCAAGCGAGAGCGTGCCGGACAAGGATGGTTGAAACCGTACACCATGTGCCTCCATCCATGGCAGGCATTCCTCGGATGATCTGATGACCATGCGCGCAAGAAACTCGTCCGTCTTGCCCCCGGTTACTTTCATCAGATCGTCGAAATACTCATCTTCGCTATAGCTTTCGATGAGCGGGCCCAGCGGCCCGTCATGCATGCAGCGGAAATTGCGTGTGTGCCGTGAATTACCTCCGCGATAGGGCTTTGGTGCAGCTTCAAGAATGGTGACACCAGCACCTGCTTCTGCGGCCGTTATCGCCGCGCAAAGTGCCGCATTTCCACCTCCGATAACGACAATGTCCGGTTCTGATTGCACGATTCCTCCTGGGAAGATCGAGGGTTATCAGCACTGGATTACGTTGACCAATGCATTTTTCTCTGTGATTAATGCGTTATGCGGATTAATTTCGATTTTCTCGATCTCGAAGCATTTCTGGCAGTCAAGGAGACAGGTTCTTTCCATCTGGCATCCGAGCGGCTTGGATTATCGCAATCCTCCGTTTCGCGCAGAATCCTGAAACTGGAGGAAAATCTGGGATCGATTCTGTTTGAGCGTACAACACGGGACGTCCGGCCAACGCTTGCTGCAAAACGACTCCAGATACGTGCTGAATCGATCCTACAGGAAGCTCAGGAAACAACACGAGCCATGCGCGATGAAACGGCTGCCTATGCCTATCAGCGCGCCCAAACCGTGACGGTAGCTACCATTCCCACCGTGGTGCGAGGACTGGTATGCCCGGCAATCAATGGATTTCGTGCAGCGGGAAACAATGCCCGAATTCGTATTCTTGACCTGGCTGCCAATGAAGTCGCGGAAGCTGTTGCGCAGGGTGAGGCAGATTTCGGGATCAGTTCAATTCCCATGCTGGAACCCACAACTGAATTTACGCGCCTGTTCGACGATCCAATGGTTCTTGCGATGCCGTTCGATCATGAAATGGCCAGGCATAAATCCTTGTCATGGCAAGATCTGAAGGGAGAGCCATTGATCCTGCCAGCGCGTGGAACCGGCAATCGCCTATTGATCGATGAAGCGCTCGCCCGCAGCCCCAATCCGCTTCATTGGGAATATGAAGTGGGGCGGTCGACGACTGCACTGGATCTGGTATCAGCAGGTATCGGGGTTGCACCATTGCCGAAAATGGCGCTGCTGGGCGAGCGGCTTGAGGGCATTTGCTGGCGGCCTGTCGGCGATCCGGATGTTTCGCGCCCTATCGGTTTATTGTCCCGGCTTGCACAAGAGGACCTGCCAGCGGGCGGGGAATTGAAGAAAAGAATTAATGAGGCCGTGGGATCAATTCTCAACACTGCTCATGGTTGATAAAGTAGGATAACGAGGATTCCTGGCATCGGAAAATAACGCACGTCCACGTCAGATCTCAAGGGCCATGTTCAGGATTTCTGGAACAGCATTTTTCCTGGGGGAATATTATCGTCTGCTTCCCGGTCAATCATTTCAAGCAGTAGATTTTTTTGAGTATCCCACTCAGGCAGCGTGCCGCCGAGGGCAAATAGGAGGCGTTCAACACCAAAACCTGCGCCGAGCGGAATTGACTGATCAAGCGCAATCTCCCCGATTTCAAGCCAGTTTTCCGAAAGCGGATATGAAGATATCTCATCAGATGGATTTTCAGCCATGGAAAAATAGACTGCAGCCGTGGCAAATTCGATTTTACCGTCTTCAGGATGGCGAAAGATACCTGATCCGTCACCCGCCGCCTTCGCCTCTTCAAGAGGGCGCCTGAAAATTCGTGATTCTGGAATTCCAGCCGCTTCAAACCCGGCGCGATACGTATCAAGAATCGGTATTCCCACAACAGCCAGGCGATTGGAATCTAAGCCAAATCCGTTCGTCAAAAGTGTCAGCGATTTTGCCAGCCCGTCTTCGGCAGAGGTCCCTTCCTGCCAGTCTACTCTGGCAATATGAAAGAGCGGCAAGACCCCGGTTCTGCCCTTTTCAGCGATATCGCCAATGCGGGCGCAAGGTTGGAGAAGATAGGTTCCCCGGGGAACACTCACGTGCGACTCGTCATAGCGCAAACCACCATTGAATTCAGATCCCGGCACCACAATTGACGCAGGTTCTGACCCACTCAGCCCGAGCATTTCCAACTGCTTTTTCAGCTCATCGGCGCTTTTCGTCATTGCTGTTGCTGAACGTGTAAATGAGCTGCTGACCCCCGCTGCCAGGGCCGAAGCAATTACCTGCCGACGGTTCAATTTCATGGTGTAAAGCCTCTCAACACTGAAACCATTGCTGATCAGGCTGCACCAATTGCATAACTGTTGCAAATGAAAGTTGGGATCAGGGTCAAAAGCCACTTTGTCATCATAATTATGCCTTTTCCACGCCGTGTTCAGCTGGAAATGGGTAGTCCGTTTTTAAGGTGGGAGCGTAACCATGAACGCTGCATTGGTGACAATGATAATTCTGGGTTGCAATCATGGCGAATCGGATTGCAACTTCATTCGTGAAATCGATACAAGGTTTGAGACTGAAGCTGCATGCCAAAGGCAGGCAGATGATGAGATGATCTTGACCCGGCAGACGGGATATCCTGTTGTCATGGTCGTCTGCAAGAAGGACGAAGAATGGCTTTCGGCGGAGAGCACCCCTACCGGCGAGTATGAGGTCGCGGAAGCTCCGCATGTGGTCATGGCGCCTGAGTTTGCCGAAGACAAGCAGGACAAAAAAGGCGGAAAAATCCGCAAGATCGCCCACCGGATTACAGATGCAGCCAGGAATTTCGGCAGTGCCGTTGTGGGCGGCTTCCGCTTTGTATTCACGGGCGACACAAGGCCGGCATCAGACCCGATAGAGCTGGGCCGAAAAAGCTAATAATGGCGAATTGGACGTAACATGAAAAAATTGACTATCGGGGTTTTGCTGGCAATTTCGCTTGCCGGATGCACAACGATTGAGAAAACCGCAACCGGCGCCGGGGTTGGAGCAGCGATCGGTGCGGCGACTACCAAGACCGTGGGCGGCGCTGTAGTCGGGGCATTTGTAGGGGGTATCGGAACATTCCTGGCTACCACCGCAGATGGATTTTGCCAATATCGGCGCTTCGATGGTACCATCATCACCAGACGATGCCATTTCCGGTAGGAACATCATTTCCAAATGATCTGAATAAGTGAGGCTGGGGAAGCCCCAGCCGTCTTCCCCTAACATCGGCGGTCCTGATGATACGGGACCGCGCCTCAGTGATGTCATGGTTACCTTCTCACAGAAAGATCGGCACGGATGTGCACTCTGTCACACCCAGGCGCTTTCCGGCTGAAAATAATTGGAATTTGACTGCACCAAAGGTAATTTCGGAATTTTTCTATTCCAAGTCATTGTTATTAAAGTGAATTTTCGAAGTGTGTCAAAATGCACATCCCTGCATGTCAAAATGTTCCATATTCATCAGACAGGAACTTGAACCACTCCTGAACCCAAAGACCTCCAAAAGGAAATGCCCGGCCAAGCGCCGGGTTTTCTTTTTGCCCAACGGGAACAACCAAAGTCCGGGAAAACGCCATTTATTGGCCACAAGGTTGGGATTAGGTTTTACTTCCTCAAGATCAAGCTGATCCGAATGTTGAGAATATTTCTTTATTGCCTTCTAGGCGCCCTCTGCGTGACGGGAGTGCTTGCCGCTTCGCTGATTTATCTACCTGCATTCAGCGAATTCCGCCAATCCTATGTAAGCCGGTTCCTTTCTGACTCGTTTGAGCGCGAAATCGAAGTCACGGGCCCTGTCGATATTTCCCTCGGCCGGGAAATCAGCGTGGAGGTGACCGATATTTCCGTTGTTCCCCGTTTGGGAGGCGGAGGCAAACAACCGGAACGTTTAGATTTTGGAAAATTCAGCCTGCCCTTCTGGTCTGCATTTTTCGGGCAAGGCGAAATTGTCGGGCTTAATATTAGCGGTGCCGATCTCGAATTTGCGCATCAGGAGGATGGTACCAGCCGCATAGACAGATTTGCCGAATTTCCGACACGCATTCTAAATCGGGCACTTTCGGGAAATCTCGAGATCGACGATGTTACATTCCGCTTCGTGAATGCCGAATCCGGATGGAACGAAACCGTTCGGATTGATAATCTTGTATCCACCTATAATGACGATGAAAGCGAAATCATTGTCACCGCAAAGGGCAAGTTCAACACGGTTGGGCTTTCATTCGATGCAAGGTTTCAAAACCCTTTGAGGCTCGCCAGGGGTACAGCTTCAGAATTTTCGGCAGAGCTGGAAATTCCAGGCTCCACCTCGCAACTATCCGGGACGTTGGATACATCACATGCAATAGCGCTCCTGGATGCCGAACTGTCGTCCAAATCAGAATCCCTGGGTGATTTGCTCGATGCGCTTGGCCTCAAGCGGGTGGTTGAGGGAACCGGGACGGTCGAGACTAAACTATCAGGTCCGCTGGACGCGTTGTCCGCAAGCTCGCTGAGCGCCGGAACCATGGGCAAGAGG
>JBPCWJ010000018.1:0-2600 GCA_051009635.1 Rhizobiaceae bacterium | reverse complement strand
CACCAAGGCTGTGCGTATCTTGTTTGTTTTCTGATTGATTGATTCTGCCATGAAGAAAATATGTACTCAAACCAGGTTCAAGGATAGATGAAAGCGCTAATCACAAAGATGATATAGGCGGCAGTCATTGCAAGACCCAGCCGCCTGCCGACCGTGACACGGTAATGTGCAAACAATGCCAGCAATACCGAGGTTGCGAGCATCACCCACATCTCGCCATAGATAACCGCATCACCGATCGGTACCGGCACGATCAGCGCGGTAACACCCATTATCAGTGCAATATTGAGGATATTCGAACCGACGACATTGCCGAGTGCCACTGAAGCATTCTTGCGCCACACTGCAACAACGCTGGTCGCAAGTTCAGGTAATGACGTGCCGACGGCAACGATGGTCAACCCGATAACCTCATCGGAAATTCCCATCTTCTGGGCGATCATTGTCGCACCGGTCACCGTGAGTTCAGCACCAGCCGGAAGGGCGATAACGCCGAATGCAAGGAGGGCTGCGATGATGATTGCGGATTTGGGCGGTTCACCCACATCCTCGCGATAATCCACCTCGGCATTGTTCTTTCTCATATGCCTGCGCGCACTTTGAAACTGGTTGATAATGAAAAGCACCAGCAGTGCCAGAAGGATGGCGCCATCATACCGCTCCAGGCCACCTTCCCAGACCATGCCCATGAACACGACGGTAAAACCGAGCATGACCATCATGTTCCGGCGTATTCCGGCTTCACTGCAATTGGTGGGTTTGATCAGGGATGGAAGGCCGATTACCAGCAGGACATTGGCAATGTTGGAACCAATGACATTACCGATCGCAAGCCCGCCAGCATCATTCAGCGCAGCTCCGACTGACACAAACAATTCCGGTGCCGAGGTTCCAAGCGCTACAATGGTCAATCCGATGATCAGCGGCGGGACATTCAATTTCTCTGCAAGACCGACTGCGCCGCGTACCAAGGCGTCTCCCCCGGCAACAAGCAATGCTAGGCCAACTACAAGATAAGTAATTGATATCATGAATATTTCTCAAAAATACATATTTGGGCAATCGTCTGGCAATTGCCCATTTGATCGTTGGACTTCAATATTTTTCTTCTTTTTAAAATGAACCCAATTTGTGCGTCGTCATCATATAGGGCATGTGCAAGTGATTTGCCCACCTTGAATTCGTAACAATTCATGCAGTTGCTTTTCATGCCCTATGATCAGTTCGAATTTTAACCCTGCCACAAATACTCCTCAATCTATCACGGAATGGCCGTCATTCTGGTGAGCGAATGCCATATTCAGCCTTCAGATTCCAACCTGTGTACAAATCCAGTGAATCGCCGTGCCTCAAAAGCAGAAGTGCAGGACCGGAAACAGGAATGAAGAACAGGCCTTCGCAATCGACAGGAGCAAACTGCCCCTCGATAATCATGCGTGTGATGCGCATGGCCGCCTTTGCCTGCCTGATACAGTTCCTGCCGGGCAACTATCTCCATGCCCAGGCGGCAGATGCAGTAATCGAACAGCCGCCAGAACCTCCCGAACCCCAATATTCCCAGTTCGACGAATGGACCGGTGGATATATCGGTGTCTATGGCGGCTATAGCTGGCTGAAATCCAATATTTCACCCGGTGGAAATGTGAATTACATTGAGGGACCCATCGGCGGTGGTTATTTTGGTTACAACTACCAACTCGGCAATAATTGGGTCGCCGGCATTGAATTGATGGGTGGAGCTTCCGGCGCCGAAAATTCATCTGGCGGCGTGAAAATTGAACAGGATTGGGAAGCCTCTCTGCGTGGCCGGATGGGCTATGCATTTGAAAATTCACTTCTTTATGGGCTGGCCGGTATCGGGGCCACCGGTTTTAAGGCTACCGGGGGGGGCTCTTCCGACAATCAGGTCAGCCTTGGCTGGAACATCGGTGCTGGTATTGAAACCAAGGTCACCGAGAGCGTCAGTGGCAGGGTCGAGTATAATTATTCAGATTATGAGAAGCAGGATTTTTCCATCGGGAACGGAAAAACTTCAGTTGATCTGAATGGCCATACGATCAAACTTGGCGTTGGCCTGAGTTTCTAGTCTGATATCCTGATTTCAAGATTATGGTCTGCCGCCACTCACAATATCGCCCAGACTTCCCAGGACAGAACCTTCACCCGTTCTGCGGCCTCCACCCTGTGGCGCCGCGGCCAGCATTCTCCCGGCGAGCCGCGAAAAGGGCAGGGACTGTATCCACACCCTTCCGGGGCCGGTGAGTTTTGCAAAGAATACGCCTTCTCCGCCGAAAATCATCGACTTGATCGAACCTGCCCGAATCACATCCATCTCAATATCACCGGTAAAGGCGGCTACACATCCGGTATCGATATGAAGTTCCTCTCCGGCCTCTAGTGTCCGTTCCATGATCGTTCCGCCGACATGGACGAAAACCCAGCCATCGCCTTCAAGGCTCTGCATGACAAAACCTTCACCCCCAAACAATCCGGTCAGAATACGTTTCTGGAAGGCGACAGAAAGCTGAACGCCACGAGCTGCGCACAAAAACGCATCCTTCTGACAAACAAGCCGGCCTCCAATCTGATCCAGCCGGACC
>JBPCWJ010000017.1:0-2693 GCA_051009635.1 Rhizobiaceae bacterium | reverse complement strand
GGTCCCAATGGTGGCATTTTGCTGTCGCTGACGAGAAGCTTCAGGGCAAGATTGAAGCACTGCGCAACCAGTATGATGAATCCAAGTCTCAGCTTGAGCAAAGATTCATGAACAAGGTTGAGAAGCTTCAGCGTGGCGATGAAATGCCTCCGGGCGTCATGAAAATGGTGAAGGTCTTTGTTGCGGTTAAACGCAAGATCCAGCCAGGTGACAAAATGGCCGGGCGTCATGGCAACAAGGGTGTGGTCTCACGCATCCTGCCTGTCGAGGACATGCCATTCCTTGAAGATGGAACGCATGCCGATATCGTGCTCAATCCGCTGGGCGTGCCCAGCCGGATGAATGTTGGCCAGATTCTTGAAACCCATCTGGGTTGGGCCTGTGCTGGCATGGGCCAGAAGATTGGCGGTCTGATCGAGGCCTACAAGGAAAGTGGCGATGTCCAGCCATTGCGTGAAGAGATCAGTAGTTTCTACGGGTCGAATGAACGCAATGAACCTGTTTCGCAATATGATGATGAATCAATATTGCGTCTCGGCGATCAGTTGAAGAACGGTGTATCAATTGCAACACCGGTTTTTGACGGTGCCCATGAGGCAGATATTGTGAAGCTTCTGGAACAGGCTGGAATGCATTCATCAGGGCAAAGCACCGTCTATGATGGACGGACTGGTGAGCCATTCGATCGCAAGGTGACAATGGGCTACATTTATATGCTCAAATTGCATCACCTGGTCGATGACAAGATCCATGCTCGCTCAATCGGTCCTTACTCACTGGTCACCCAGCAGCCGCTGGGCGGAAAGGCTCAGTTTGGCGGTCAGCGCTTTGGTGAGATGGAGGTCTGGGCACTTGAGGCCTATGGCGCGGCATATACCTTGCAAGAAATGCTGACGGTCAAATCTGATGATGTTGCCGGACGTACAAAGGTCTATGAGGCCATCGTACGTGGTGATGACACGTTTGAAGCCGGCATTCCGGAGAGCTTCAATGTTCTCGTCAAGGAAATGCGTTCGCTAGGCCTCAATGTCGAGTTGGAAAACGTTGAAGTGCCACCGCATGATTTGGATGAAATCGAAGGCGATATGCCGGAGGCAGCAGAGTAACCTAATTAGTCAAGGCGGCCCGGTAAGGGCCGCCGGCAAAACTGGTTTCAAATTTTTACGGCATTCGTACAGTAAGTCAGTTGCGAATACCGGCAACGGGACAAGACAGTGTCCCAAGGAGACGGCACCATGAATCAAGAGGTCATGAATCTCTTCAACAATCCTGCAGCATCGCAGAATTTCGATTCAATCCGCATTTCTATTGCGTCACCGGAAAAAATTCATTCCTGGTCATTCGGTGAGATAAAGAAGCCCGAAACGATCAACTACCGTACGTTCAAGCCCGAACGCGACGGCCTGTTCTGCGCTCGTATTTTTGGACCTGTGAAGGATTACGAGTGTCTTTGCGGCAAATACAAGCGTATGAAGTACAAGGGCGTTATCTGCGAAAAATGCGGTGTTGAAGTTACCTTGTCCCGCGTTCGTCGGGAGCGCATGGGTCATATCGAATTGGCCGCACCTGTCGCCCATATCTGGTTCTTGAAGTCACTACCCTCGCGCATCGGACTTCTACTGGATTCCACATTGAAGGATCTGGAGCGGGTTCTCTATTTCGAGAACTACATCGTCACCGAACCCGGCCTGACGACACTCAAGGAACATCAGCTTCTCAGCGAAGAAGAATATATGCTGGCCATTGATGAGTTCGGTCAGGATTCCTTCACGGCAATGATTGGCGCCGAAGCGATCCACGATATTTTGGCCGCAATGGACCTGGAAAAGGTTGCTGCGCAACTGCGTGTCGATCTTGCAGAAACCGGTTCCGAGCTGAAACAGAAGAAATTGCTCAAGCGGCTCAAGGTCGTGGAAAGCTTCATCGATTCAGGTAACCGCCCTGAATGGATGATCATGAAGATTATCCCGGTAATTCCGCCGGATCTTCGCCCGCTGGTGCCGCTGGATGGCGGCCGCTTTGCCACTTCGGATCTCAATGATCTATATCGCCGCGTGATCAATCGTAACAACCGTCTGAAGCGCCTGATCGAATTACGTGCGCCCGACATCATTATCCGTAACGAAAAGCGTATGCTGCAGGAATCTGTGGACGCGCTGTTCGACAATGGTCGTCGGGGCCGTACCATTACTGGTGCCAACAAGCGTCCGCTGAAATCCCTGTCCGACATGCTCAAGGGCAAGCAGGGTCGCTTCCGCCAAAACCTGCTGGGCAAGCGCGTCGACTACTCCGGCCGTTCGGTCATCGTGGTTGGCCCGACCCTGAAGCTGCACCAGTGTGGTCTGCCCAAGAAAATGGCGTTGGAACTGTTCACGCCGTTTATCTTCAGTAAACTGGAACGTCGTGGTCTGGCAACCACCATCAAGGCGGCAAAGAAGATGGTGGAACGTGAAGCGCCCGAGGTGTGGGACTTTCTCGAGGAGGTCATCCGCGAGCATCCCGTCCTTCTGAACCGCGCGCCGACCCTCCATCGCCTTGGTATCCAGGCATTCGAGCCGGTGCTTATCGAGGGCAAGGCGATTCAGCTCCATCCTCTGGTGTGTACAGCATTCAACGCCGATTTTGATGGCGACCAGATGGCGGTGCACGTGCCCTTGTCCATCGAGGCGCAGCTCGAGGCACGGGCTCGGATG
>JBPCWJ010000016.1:0-6400 GCA_051009635.1 Rhizobiaceae bacterium | reverse complement strand
GACATCATCCCGACGGCGCATGCCATCATCGATGGCAAGGTGCGCGGCCGGGTAATCATCGACATGGCCAAATAAGGCCTATTCAGGGAGTTTTTCATGACCGGTTCTGTGCTTGCTATTGACCAGGGAACCACATCTTCCCGGGCAATTCTTTTTGCTGATCAGGCAACCATCACGACAGTGGCGCAACGCGAGTTTACCCAGCATTTTCCAAAATCCGGTTGGGTTGAACATGATGCGATGGAAATCCTTGATACGGTCCTGGCGACGGTGAAGGAGGCGATTGAAAAATCTGGAGAGGGTGCTTCTCCAGCGGCAATCGGCATTACCAATCAGCGTGAAACGACGATCATCTGGGATCGTGAGACCGGCAAACCAATCCACAATGCAATCGTCTGGCAGGACCGTAGAACAGCGCCTTTCTGTGAGGAATTGCGCGCAGCCGGGCTGGAAGAATTGTTCACGAAACGCACCGGGCTTTTGCTCGATCCCTATTTTTCGGGAACAAAAATCCGTTGGCTCCTCGACAATGTTTCCGGCGCAAGGGAATCTGCTGAAGCAGGCAAGCTGGCCTTTGGCACTGTGGATTCGTTTCTGATCTGGCATCTTACCGGCGGCAAGCGGCATGTTACAGACGCGACCAATGCCAGCCGTACCCTTTGCTTCAACATCTCAACCAATCAATGGGATGAGGAATTACTTCAGCATCTGGGTGTTCCTGCTTCCCTAATGCCTGAAGTTCTCGATTGTGCAGCAGATTTTGGCGTAACCGACCCCGCAATCCTTGGCACTGCCATCCCGATCCTGGGTGTGGCGGGTGACCAGCAGGCGGCAACGATAGGTCAGGCCTGTTTTGAGCCGGGAATGTTCAAATCCACCTATGGCACGGGATGTTTTGCGATATTGAACACCGGTTCCGACCGGGTTCAGTCAAAAAATCGCATGTTGACGACAATCGCCTATCGCCTGGGAGGAAAAACGACCTATGCGTTGGAGGGTTCGATCTTTATCGCCGGAGCAGCCGTACAATGGTTGCGTGATGGTCTGAGAATTATCCAGAATGCGCAGGAAAGTGGAAATCTCGCTGACCAAGCAGATCACAATCATCGCGTCTATCTGGTGCCAGCTTTTACCGGAATGGGAGCACCGCATTGGGATGCCGAAGCACGTGGCGCCATCTTTGGCCTGACGCGAAATAGCGGGCCTGCTGAATTCGCCCGTGCTGCTCTTGAATCGGTTTGTTATCAAACCCGTGACTTGTTGCAGGCCATGCAGCGGGACTGGAGCACCAGCAGCGACACGGTTTTGCGTGTGGATGGCGGCATGGTCGCCAGTGACTGGACCATGCAGTTTTTGTCCGACATTTTGAACGCGCCGGTTGATCGCCCGAAGATACTTGAGACAACTGCACTTGGCGCAGCATGGCTTGCCGGTGAACGGGCCGGGGTCTGGCCGGATGCAGCAGGCTTTTCCAAAGGCTGGGCGCTAGACAGAAGGTTCGAACCTGCCATGCCTCATGAGGATCGAGAGGCACTTTATTCCGGATGGAATGACGCCGTTTCTCGGACACTGACAACTCGATAGGTCAGGCATATTTCACGGATTTCCACAATCAGCCATCCATAACACAAGCGTGTTTTGACCGTGTATCGAAACCCTGTGTAAGCCATTGGAAAATTGCAAATCCGTTACGATAACAATGAGATGGGAAAACAATAATGCTGCGTTCGATATTCAGCCTGGCGATTTCAGTAGTCATTTCAGCTCTTGCGGGCCTGCTGGTATCTCTTGGGGCAATTGCCCAGGAAATCACCGACTGGAAAGCCATTGAAAAGGCTGCCAACGGGCAGACGGTTTACTTCAACGCATGGGGTGGCGCGCAGAATATCAACGAATATATTTCATGGGTCGGCGATGAGCTGCAACAGCGCCACGGCATCACCGTGGTCCATGTCAAACTTGATGACACAGCCAATGCAGTGGCAACCGTTGTCGCGGAAAAAGCAGCCGGAAAGGATCAGGGCGGCGCAATCGATCTCATCTGGATCAATGGCGAGAACTTTGCCTCGATGAAGCGTCAAAACCTGCTGCTTTCGCCGGGTTGGGCCGAGAAACTCCCGAACTGGCAATTTGTCGACCACGAAAACAAGCCGACCATCCAGACTGATTTCACCATTCCGGTTGAAGGACTGGAATCGCCCTGGGGCATGGCGAAGATGGTGTTTTTCCACGATGCGGAACGTGGAATCGAAATGCCGGATTCCTTCGCCGAACTGGTGGAATGGACAGGCAAGAATCCCGGCCGCTTCTCCTATCCCGCACCGCCTGACTTTATCGGATCGTCTTTTCTGAAACAGGCGCTTGGCGAGTCAGTTGCAGACCCGGCGGTTCTTCTTAAGCCTGTCGAGGAAACTTCATTCGAGCAAGTTACCGAACCGCTATTTGCCAAGCTGGATGCGATGCATCCCAATCTTTGGCGGGGTGGAAGAACCTTCCCCAAGAACAAGGAAGCACTACGCCGGATGCTCGCCGACAATGAGATCGATATTGCCTTTGCTTTTTCACCGGCAGAAGCCTCCAATGCGATTGCAAACAAGGAACTGCCGGACAGTGTGAGATCTTTTGTGTTTTCTGGAGGCACACTCGGCAATACCCATTTCGTGGCGGTTCCCTATAATTCTTCCGCATGGCAAGGCGCGCTGGTGCTGGCAAACTTCCTGATTTCACCGGACGCGCAGCATCGTAAACAGGATCCTGAAATTTGGGGCGACCCAACGGTTCTATCGATGGAGAAATTGCCGGCAGAAGACCGGGCCAGATTCGAGGCGCTGGATCTGGGTGTTGCAACGCTTGGTCCCGCAGAACTTGGCCCAACACTCAATGAGCCGCATGCAAGCTGGATGACTAGGATTGAGGAAGAGTGGATCAGGCGATACGGTGTCGCCAACTAGGGCTCTTACCCCAGGCATTTGAATGGTATTGAAAGCCGCCCCGGCACTCGCAATTGCGGTTTTGATCGGGCCCATTCTCTGTGGACTGGGCGCCACCATCTTACCGGCATTTGGCTATTTCCCGGCACTGGGCGGTAATGCTTTTTCTTTCGAGCCCTGGTATGAGCTTTTGGCCACGCCCGGCCTGCTTCGCTCCTGCCTGATCAGCCTGGCTACCGGTCTGATCACCACTTTTGCAGCGCTTGCCGTGGTGGCGGGCTTTGTCGCAGGCTGGTCGCATACCAGATTTTTCCGGGCGATCCAGCATCTTGTCTCGCCGCTTTTGTCGGTTCCACATGCCGCTGCCGCATTCGGACTGGCCTTTCTGTTCATGCCATCCGGCTGGCTCTTGCGATTGTTCTCGCCTTGGCTGACCAGCTTTGAACGGCCACCTGATTTGCTGATTATCCATGACCCATTGGGCTTGACGATGATGGCAGGCCTGTTCGCCAAGGAACTGCCTTTCCTTATGCTGGTCACATTGGCTGCCATGCCGCAGGCCAATCCCCGTCCATTGTCCATGGTCGCCACTGGTCTTGGATATGGCCGCATGGCGGGCTTTCTGCTGACGGTCTGGCCCTCGATCTATCCTCAGATCAGGCTCGCTGTCTTCGCCGTCATTGCCTATGCAAGTTCGGTCGTGGACGTGGCACTCATTCTTGGTCCGACAAACCCGGCACCGCTTTCGGTGAGGCTGGTATCCTGGATGAATGATCCGGACCTGATGGTACGGTTCAAGGCATCAGCAGGAGCAGTGCTGCAACTGGGTATTACAGCAGCCTGTTTGATCATCTGGATTTTGGGTGAGCGTCTGTTCTCCAGGGTAATCGCCCAGATTCGTGATTCAGGCAGGCGTTTTGATCATGACAAGGCTGTCAGGATGTTGTTCTCGACCGTTTTGACCGCAACGGCATGTATGGTGTTTTCCGGGCTGGCATTACTGGCGATCTGGTCCTTTTCAGGGTTTTGGCCCTTTCCCAACGCTTTTCCAAACGAATTGACCCTGGATAATTGGCAGCGCCAGCTACCTGCCCTCGGGCAACCGCTGGCAACCACATTCGCCATTGGACTATGCGCGACCCTGTTGGCGCTGGTTCTGACGCTGGGCTGTCTGGAACGGGAGGCCAGAACCGGAAGGACCGGTGGCAATCGGGCACTGGCGCTTATCTATATTCCCCTGATTGTTCCGCAGGCTTCCTTCGTTTTTGGCCTGCAACTGTTTTTTCTTTCTGTTGGCATCAATGCAAGCCTGTTCGCGCTTATCCTCGTTCATCTGGTCTTTGTGCTGCCCTATGTTTTCCTGTCGCTCAGCGATTCCTGGCGGGCCTGGGATGGCCGCTATGCGCAGGTGGCCCGGACCCTTGGCGCCAGCCGCAACAGCGTGTTCTGGCAAATCCGTGCGCCTATGCTGTTGAGACCGATATTAGTCGCAAGCGCCGTCGGGTTTGCTGTTTCTGTCGGGCAGTATTTACCCACCTTGCTGGTCGGTGCAGGACGCTGGCCGACCATCACGACTGAGGCGGTAGCGCTGGCCTCAAGCGGTGACAGAAGGGTCATTGGCGTATATGCATTCATCCAGATGATATTGCCATTTATCGGATTTGCCGCTGCCACCATTATCCCCGCCTTGGTGTTCATGCGCAGACGAGACATGCGGGCCGGTTCATGACCGGCTCCGAAGATGCTCTTTGTCTGGAGAATGTCTCCATCCGGCTGGAAGACCGTATTCTGATTGACATCAACCAGAAAATCCAACCCGGGGATGTCTTGACGGTGATGGGCTTGTCGGGCTCCGGGAAATCGACGCTGCTTGCCTATATTGCAGGATTTCTTGATCCTGTATTCCAGGCTTCCGGACGGATCATGCTGGGGGGCGGAGACATTACTGGTAAACCCGCCGAACATCGCCAGGTCGGACTGTTGTTTCAGGACCCATTGTTGTTTCCCCATATGAGCGTAGGGCAAAATCTTCTCTTTGCGGTGCGCGCCGGAGATCAGGACAAGCGGCAGGGAAAAGTAAACGATGCGCTTGAACAGGCAGGCCTTGCTGATATGCAGGATCGTGATCCTGCCACCTTGTCAGGTGGCCAGAAAGCGCGGGCCGCATTGATGCGGGTCTTATTGTCCGAACCGCGCGCATTATTGCTGGACGAACCCTTCTCCCGGCTGGATGCAGATCGAAGAAGCCGTATTCGCGAATTTGTTTTTGCGGAAGCTCGCAGGCGTCGCCTTCCCGTCCTTTTGGTTACCCACGATCAGGAAGACGCAGAGCAGGCCGGTGGTTCCGTCTTCAAACTGGATTGACCATGGCGACAACTACCAGAAATCATTTGCCGGTCGATGACGTCCTGCCTGAATTATTGCCGGCATTGGAAAAGAGCAACAGGGCCCTGCTGGTTGCGCCTCCCGGAGCAGGCAAGACCACGCGGGTTCCTCTTGCACTATTGGAGAGCGATTGGTGCAGCGGCAAGGTACTGGTACTCGAGCCGCGCAGAATTGCCGCGCGCGCCGCTGCCACCTTCATGGCCCGAGAGGCAGGTCAGGATATTGGCGGCCTGATCGGCTACCGTGTCAGACTGGAGAAACGGGTTTCTGCGGAAACCAGAATTGAATTTCTGACGGAAGGCGTCTTCACCCGGATGATTGTCGACAATCCGGAATTGCCGGGAATTTCAGCGGTCATTTTTGATGAGTTTCATGAGCGCAGTCTCGAAGCCGATCTTGGAATGGCGCTGGCGCTCGACGTTCAGGAATCCATCCGCCCCGATCTCCGCTTATTGGTGATGTCGGCCACCCTTCAGGCCGGACCGATTGCGCAGTTATTGGGTGACGCACCAGTTATCCGGAGCGAAGGGAGAAGTTTCCCGGTCGATATCCAGTATCAGGGCCGCCAGGCAAACCAGCGTGCTGCCGACTCGGTGGCAAATGCAGTTCGCGACACCCTCAAATCCGGGGAGGGGTCAATACTCGCTTTTCTTCCCGGTCAAGGTGAAATCCGGCAGGCTGCCAAATTGCTTGAAGGCCGGTTGCCGCAAAACGCCAGCCTTCATCAACTTTATGGCGCCCTTGAGGGACGTGTCCAGGATGAGGCGATCCGCCCGGCAGCTGCAGGAAGACGCAAGATTGTTCTGGCAACAGCGATAGCCGAGACCTCCTTGACCATTGACGGTATAAATACCGTTATCGATAGCGGGCTTCGGCGTGCACCCAAGTATGAACCCGCAACAGGTCTGACGAGGCTTGAAACCGTGCGGGCCTCAAAATCGTCAGTTGACCAGCGCGCCGGAAGGGCGGGCCGGACGGCACCGGGAACTGCAATCAGGCTATGGCATGAACCGCAAAATGCTGCCCTGCCCGATCATGATACCCCGGAAATACTGGAAGCTGATCTTTCAGGGCTTGTGCTGGAT
>JBPCWJ010000015.1:0-9877 GCA_051009635.1 Rhizobiaceae bacterium | reverse complement strand
ATTCAGAACCTGCGATCGATTGCGAAATACTTTGTGCGCCGTCCAGGGCTTCATCCTGGGCGGCGTTTCTCATTTCCCTATTGCCGTGAACAAGCAGTGAACCGGCTGTATCAGATTTGTGCCACTTCTTGCTGCGTGTTCCTGCATCGTTCTGCAATTGCCTGCGACAATCTGCACTGTAACCATTTATAGGACTTGATGTTTTTCGGGGATTCCGGTAGTGCCCGCGGTGGGACACCCCTCCCCAACGAGGGGCAACTATCTGGAAGGATAGATAATCATGAGTGTACTACCTAAACCGGACCTGCGTCCGGACAATCCCCGTTTTTCATCTGGTCCTTGTACCAAGCGCCCCGGCTGGTCGCTTGAATCCCTGCGCGATGCAGTGCTGGGCCGATCCCACCGCGCAAAAATCGGGAAATCGAAACTTGCACAGGCTATTGAGCTGACCCGCGAGGTATTGGGCGTGCCTGAGGACTATCGCATTGGGATAGTACCTGCTTCCGATACCGGTGCCGTCGAGATGGCCCTGTGGTCGCTTCTGGGTCAAAGGGGCGTTGACCTGCTGGCATGGGAGAGCTTTGGTTCCGGCTGGGTGACCGATGTGGTCAAGCAATTGAAGCTTGAAGATGCCCGTGTGATCGAAGCGGGTTATGGCGACTTGCCTGATCTTTCATCCATCGATTTTGATCGGGATGTGGTGTTCACCTGGAACGGGACGACGTCCGGTGTCCGGGTGCCCAATGGTGACTTTATCCCTGACAATCGTGGTGGGCTGACTATATGTGATGCGACTTCGGCAGCATTTGCACAGGCTTTGTCATTCGAAAAACTGGATGTTGTCACCTTCTCCTGGCAGAAAGTGCTTGGCGGTGAAGCTGCCCATGGCGTCCTGATATTGAGCCCCCGCGCTGTGGAACGGCTGGAGAATTATTGTCCGCCATGGCCATTGCCGAAAATTTTCCGCCTGACCAAATCCGGCAAGCTAATCGAGGGAATTTTCCGGGGTGAAACGATAAACACGCCTTCAATGCTATGCGTGGAAGATTATCTCGACGCACTTGGCTGGGCCAAATCCATTGGCGGGCTGGATGCGCTTATCGCACGGGCAAATGAAAATCTTGGTGTGATAGAGGCATTTGTGGAGCGTTCCTCCTGGATAGGGTTTCTCGCCAAATCAGAAGATACGCGATCCAATACTTCGGTGTGTCTTGCCTTTACCGATCCGGCAATTGCCAATCTTCCCAAGGAAGAACAGGCGGCGTTTGCCAAAAAGGTGGCATCAGCGCTTGATGATGAAGGCGTGGCCCATGATATCGGCCATTACCGCGATGCGCCGGCTGGCCTCAGAATCTGGACGGGTGCGACGGTCGAAAAGTCCGATCTGGAGGCGTTGATGCCCTGGATAGAATGGGCTTATCAAAATGCCGCTGCCGGTATCGGTAAAGCTGCCTGAAAGACTTCTGCACAAATTTTCCGGCGCGCTGCGCCGGAACTCTCTCATATTCATAAAATCATGGAGGCCGATATGGCGCCCGCAAATACTCCTCGTGTTCTCGTATCTGACGCTTTGTCTGAAATGGCGGTTGATATATTCCGCAAAAATGGTGTGGAGGTCGATTTCCAACCAGGCCTCGGCAAGGACAAGGATAAGCTGCTCGAAGTAATCGGTGACTATGATGGTCTTGCCATTCGTTCTGCGACCAAGGTGACCGAGAAAATCATCAATGCTGCCGACCGGCTGAAAGTCGTGGGCAGGGCAGGTATCGGGGTCGACAATGTCGATATTCCTGCAGCCTCTCGAAAGGGTATCATCGTGATGAATACCCCGTTCGGAAACTCGATCACCACGGCAGAACACGCCATTGCCTTGTTGTTGTCTGTTGCCCGTCAAATTCCGTCTGCCGACAATTCCACCCAGGCAGGCAAGTGGGAAAAGTCAAAGTTCATGGGTGTGGAGATAACCGGAAAGACGCTTGGTCTTATCGGATGCGGAAACATTGGCTCCATAGTGGCCAATCGCGCCCGCGGTCTGAAGATGAAGGTTGTCGCGTTTGATCCGTTCCTCAGTCAGGAACGCGCCGATGAGCTTGGTGTGGAAAAGGGTGAGTTGGATGATGTTTTCGAGCAGGCGGATTTCATCACCCTGCATGTTCCGCTGACGGACAAGACACGGAATATCATTGATGCAAAATCCATTGCGAAGATGAAGGACGGCGTTCGTATCATCAATTGTGCACGCGGAGGCCTGGTGGTTGAGGCCGACCTTGCAGAGGCGCTCAAGTCGGGCAAGGTAGCCGGTGCCGGATTTGATGTCTTTGAAGTGGAGCCCGCCAAGGAAAGCCCGCTATTTGATTTGCCAAATGTGGTTTGTACTCCCCATCTCGGTGCTTCGACCAGCGAGGCGCAGGAGAATGTGGCGCTGCAGGTGGCAGAACAAATGAGCGACTATCTGGTGAACGGTGCCGTCAGTAATGCGCTGAACATGCCGTCCATCTCTGCAGATGAAGCGCCCATGCTGACTCCGTTTGTCAAACTTGCCGAATATCTGGGTGCGTTTGCAGGTCAGGTGACAGAGTCTCCAATCGAACGTGTCGAGGTGATTTATGATGGTGCAGTTGCCGGCATGAATACAAAGGCGCTAACCAGTGCGGCCATTGCCGGGCTGATCAAGAGCCAGGTCGATGATGTCAACATGGTTTCTGCGCCGATAATGGCAAAAGAGCGGGGTATTCACATATCCGAGACCACACAGGACAAATCCGGCGTGTTTGACAGCTATATCAAACTGATTGTCAAAATCGCCAATCAGGAACGTTCGGTCGCCGGAACTGTCTTTTCGGATGGAAAGCCGAGATTTATCCAGATCAAAGGGATCAATCTTGATGCCGAGATTGGCCGTTACATGATCTACACCACCAATGATGATATGCCCGGAATCATCGGTATGCTGGGTACAGTATTTGGTGGCGCTGGTGTTAATATCGCCAACTTCCAGCTGGGCCGCGACAAGCCGGGTGGCAATGCCATTGCCCTGCTTTATCTGGACCAGCCGGTAGCATCAGAAGTGCTTGATCAACTACTTCAGTGCGGGATGTTCAAGCAGGCGAAGCCACTTGAATTTGATGTCGGATAATTGCTGTTCAGAGGTCAAAGGGCCAAGCTCAAACGATTCCATTTAAACGAGAAACGCTCTAATCCATTGGTTTTACTGGCGCCTTCGCCGGCTTTGCCGGCTGGCGCTGAGATACCCACACACCTGACAGGACGAGCAGGATCGCAACCGCATGATAGGCCCGGAACGCTTCGCCAAGGATTGTAATTGCCATTAGTGAAGAAAAGATCGGGACAATATTGATAAAGACGCCGCCGCGGTTCGAACCTATGATTTCAAGGCCCCTGATCCAGAAAACCTGGGCAAGTATGGATGGCGCGATAGCCGTATAGACGGATACCATCCAGCCCTGCGAATCCGGATAGTTGACGCGTCCTGTTGCGATTTCCCAGATTGTATATGGTACCGAGACAATCAGCGCGACGATTGCCAATACGGAAATCAGGCTGAGCCAGTGAATTTGCGGTTTGCGCGAAAGTGCTACCGAATAGGCTCCGTAAAGAGCGACTGCGATCAGCATGTAGACATCGCCAATGTTCAATTGCAGCGTCAACAAGCGTGAAATATCCCCGTTGGAAACCGTCAGTGCGACACCAATTAGCGTCGCCATGAAGCCGATTAATTGCAGTGAAGTTGCCCTGATCCCGAAGATCAGGAAATTCAGAGCAAAAACAATCAGCGGCATGGAGGCCTGTTCAATGGAGACATTGATGGCAGTGGTATAGTTGAGCGCGAGATAGAGAAGATTGTTGAATGTTGTAAATCCGATTGCCCCCAAGGCTGACAGGAAAAACAGATTGGCCCGAATCAGCGGCCAGTCCCGGCGCAAGTATCGGATACCGAAAGGCAGCAGGATCAGCGTTGCCATCGACCAGCGGATAGTGGTCAGCAGAAAGGGAGATACGTGCCCCACTGCCAGTTTCCCGGCAATGGCGTTGCCTGCCCATAAAAATGCCGTCAGTGTCAGTAGAGTGTAGGCGACCGGGACCGATCTGGCAGAAAGGGATGTCATCGCCTCTTTTCCTTTTTAACAGGGTTTTGAGACTGATTGCTCGGGAACCTTGATGTTTGGATGGTTTTTGGCCTAATAACAAGCAATATCGGTTGATGCGGGCAAAAGCACAGCCGCGAGGCGGTTTCAGCAAAGAATTTCCAAAGGATCAGAATGACAAATGTGGTGGTAATCGGCTCCCAGTGGGGAGACGAGGGCAAAGGAAAGATTGTCGATTGGCTTTCCGAACGTGCAGACGTGATTGTCAGGTTTCAGGGCGGGCACAATGCAGGACACACGCTGGTTATCGACGGCACAAGTTACAAGCTGTCCCTTCTGCCATCGGGCGTCGTGCGCAAGGGCAAACTTTCCGTAATCGGAAATGGCGTTGTCATCGACCCACATGCGCTGGTCGATGAAATTGCCCGGCTTGGCAAGCAAGGCGTCGTTGTAACCAAGGACAATCTGAGAATTGCTGAGAACGCGTCGATTATTCTTTCCCTGCACAGGGAACTGGATGCATTGCGCGAAGATGCGGCCTCCAGCTCCGGAACCAAGATCGGTACAACGAGACGGGGTATTGGTCCTGCCTATGAAGACAAGGTAGGACGGCGGGCAATCCGGGTCATGGATCTGGCAAATCTGGATACGCTTCCAGCAAAGATTGACAGGTTGTTGACCCACCACAATGCGCTTCGGCGCGGTCTGGGACAGCCAGAGTTCTCCAATGAAACAATTCTCAACGAGTTGAAGGAGATTGCCGACAGGCTGGTTCCGTTTGCCGAACCGGTTTGGCGATTGCTGGATGACCGGAAACGTTCCGGTGCGCGTATTCTCTTTGAAGGTGCGCAGGGTACATTGCTTGATATTGATCATGGAACCTATCCGTTTGTCACCTCTTCCAATACGATTGCAGGGCAGGCTGCGGCAGGCTCGGGAATTGGTCCGGGCTCAATCGGATATGTGCTGGGAATTACCAAGGCATATACCACACGTGTGGGCGAGGGGCCTTTCCCAACCGAACTGCAAAATGAAATTGGCCAGTTTTTGGGTGAACGTGGCCATGAATATGGTACAGTTACCGGAAGAAAGCGGCGATGCGGCTGGTTTGATGCGGTTTTGGTTCGTCAGGCGGTGGCAATAAACGGAATTAGTGGTATTGCACTGACGAAACTGGATGTGCTGGACGGGCTGGAGGAAATCTGTGTCTGTACCGGCTATCGGATTGACGGCAAGGAAGTCGATTATCTGCCTGCCAGTCAAGGGCAGCAAATGCGGGTTGAGCCGGTATATACAAGATTACCGGGCTGGAAGGGGTCGACTGTCGGGGCCAGAAGCTGGGTTGATTTACCCGCAGAGGCAGTAAAATATGTCCGATTGATAGAAGAATTGATCGGTGCGCCGGTCGCCTTGCTATCCACCAGCCCCGAAAGAGACGACACAATACTTGTCCACGACCCATTTGCCGATTAGTAATGCAGTTGAGGATGTGTGTGAGAGATTTGCAACCGGACAATGCCGATGGCAAACTATCAGCTAAAAATTGAACATGATTCGGATGAGTTATAAATGGCAGATTATTATTCAATTCTGAAGAAGACCATTTCAGGATTGCCATCGAACACACCCGATACCCGCAAATTGGTGTATGCGAAGGCCAGGACAGCGATTGACCGTCAATTGCGTTCGGTTCAACCTGCACCCAGTGAAGCGGCGATAGCAAACCAGATGGCGTCGCTTGAAAGTTCAATCGACAAGCTTGAGGAAGAGTTTGCCGACCCTTCCATGGGTGATGCTTCAATTCAAGCTCCCGAACCAACTCAATCCCAACCGGCCCATCCTGCTTCCAGCGGAGCAAGATTGCAGCCCGGCGCTATGCCAACTGTTTCTCCACAACCGGAAGATCGGGGAGATTTCTCCGGCGGGGCCGCTGCAGGACAGGCACGAGTTGATCCGCAATTGGGAAGCGCCAGCCAGCCAGCCTATGATTCCTCGCTTGATGCGTTGGATAATGTTGACCAGCTTGGTGGCGCGCAAGATCGGATACCAACCGGTGATGGTGCTGTACCAAAACGAAAGTCGCGTGGGTTTGGCGGAATATTGGTTACCTTGATCGTGATTGCCCTGCTTGGGGCCGGCGGTTATGCGCTGTGGCTGAACAAGGAACCATTGATGGCCGCGCTTGGCATCGGGCAGGATCAGTCTCCGGTCGTTCAGACAAGCGACAGTTCCGAAGAACCAACTGAGTCTCAAACTCCAGAAGCAAGTGACTTGGACAAGGAAGAAGCCAGGCTTGGCAGTGATGGACAGACATCTGTGCAAACAGAGGAGCCTGAAGCCGAAGAAACGACAGCGGCAGAAGAGTCGCCTTCTCCAGAAAATGACAATGTCCGCGTAGTTGAACCTGCCCAGGATACGACACAGGAAAATGTAGCTGTTGCTCCCGTTGCTGATGGTGCCGAACAGGCAGGACAGACTGACGCACAATCCGAAGGTGCCGTTCAGGGAACAGACACTTCAAATGCAGGTGATGAACCGTCGGCACAGGCCGAAGAGGCTGAAGTCGCGCAAATTCCGGCGATTGGCCAAAAGGCATTTCTTTATGAGGAAGGTCTCGGCAATTCTGCAGCGAGCAGGGACAATGCAGCAATCGTTTGGTCTATTGTTCAGCAATCGCCATCCGATGGCGCTCCACCGGAAGCAGTTATCAAGGGCGAACTTGAAGTGCCGGGCAGGGGGCTGACAGCAGTGCTTACCATCAAGCGCAATGCTGATGAGTCACTTTCTGCCAGTCACATAATTGAGCTTCTGTTTGATGCGCCGCCGGATTTTTCTGGTGGTAGCGTGGATACGCTTGCGCGATTTGTCATGAAGGATAGCGAGCAGGCCAGGGGCGAGCCCCTTGTGGCCGTCCCTGTAAAGATTGATACCGGGTTTTTCATGATCGCCCTCAACAATCTGGAACAGGCGAAGGAATCCAACAAGCGGTTGCTTCTGGATTCAAACTGGATCGATATACCACTTGGCTATTCTTCGGGCCGGCGTGCCTTGCTGACGCTTGAAAAAGGCGCAATTGGCGACAAGATTTACCGCGAAGCATTTGCCGATTGGGACAATCGATAACTAAAAAGTTTCTGCTTGCATCTCTATCTTCAAAAGTGTCATAGAGGAATATCTCCGAGGGGTGCCGTGAAATCCGGCTGAGATGGTGGTTACACCGAACCCTTGATCGCAAACCGGAATTTTTTCCAAGAATGCGGTCGGGAACCTGATCCGGGTAATGCCGGCGAAGGGATGGAGGATGCGGGACACGCCAATTTCGCTTTTCCGACTCCTTTAATCTGTTCCCGCCCGCCCTGGGCAGGCTTGATGGCTGGTGAACAAACATCCCTGGTTGCAATGAAGGTTATCAGGAGCCTCGGGGTTCTTGTCGTCCTTGTTGCGTTTTGGAAACTAATGGTTCTGATATTTCAACCAGCCAGTTTCATATTTCCATCGCCCGAACAGGTTTTGCATTCGATTTTTGAAAATGCCGGATATCTGGCAGGACATGCAATGACCACTCTGGCTGAAATGCTGGCCGGGTTATTGGTCGGCAGCATTGCCGGAATTCTGACCGCGCTGATGATGGCCCAGTTCAAACTGGCAGAGCGCTTGATGCTTCCCTTTATCGTGACCACGCAAACCCTTCCGGTTTTTGCCATTGCTCCTCTCCTCGTGATCTGGTTCGGATTTGGGTTGGGTTCGAAGGTGGTAATGGCATCCTTGATCATCTATTTCCCGATCGCATCCTCCTTCCATGATGGATTGATGCGCGTGGAAAAAACCTGGATTGATCTTGCCCGGGGTTGGGGTGCCAGCCCGTTTCAACTGCTAACCAAGACTAAAATACCTGCGGCCCTGCCTTCGCTTGCCAGCGGGTTGAAAATTGGTGCGACTCTCGCCCCGATTGGCGCAATTGTAGGTGAGTGGGCGGGAGCCTCCTCGGGTCTTGGCTATGTAATGCTGCAGGCAAATGCGCGCATGCAGACAGATCTTGTTTTTGCCGGCCTATTGGTTCTGGCTGTCATGGCCTACGGGCTGCGATTGATGGTCACCATTGGGACCGACCGGCTGATTTTCTGGAAATCCAATTGAAAAGGAAGATTTTTAAATGAGACTGATTGGTTTTGTGGTGGCGCTGGTTTTTGCCACCTTATCGTACGCTCCTGCATATTCGGCAGACAAACTTACCGTCCTGTTGGACTGGTTTGTGAATCCTGACCATGCAGCACTGATTATTGCCGAAAAGCGTGGGCTGTTTGAAGAAGCGGATCTTGATGTTGAGCTGGTTGCGCCAGCCGACCCAAGTGCTCCACCCAGATTGGTTGCCGCCGGGCAGGCAGAGCTGGCGATCAGCTACCAGCCGCAGTTACATGTTCAAGCCTCAGAGGGGCTTGGACTGGCACGTGTGGCGACGCTGGCGGAAACCCCGTTGAATGCGCTGGTGGCCCTGAAGGACGGGCCGGTGAAATCCATTGCCGATTTGAAGGGCAAAACAGTTGGTTTTTCCGTCGGCGGTTTCGAAGATGCCCTGCTTGCAGCAATGCTCAAGGGTGCGGGCCTCTCGCTGGATGACGTAAATCTGGTCAATATCAATTTTTCACTTTCACCATCGCTGATCTCGGGAAAGGTTGATGCGGTAATCGGCGCGTTCCGGAATTTCGAACTGAACCAGCTTGATATTGAAGGCCAAAGCGGTATTGCCTTCTACCCCGAAGAAAATGGCGTGCCGGTCTATGATGAACTGATTGTCGTGGCGCGGCGAGATAGCGTGGATGATCCCCGAATTCCGAGATTTCTGGATGCTATTGAAGAAGCAACGCTCTGGCTGACCAACCATCCCGATGAGGCCTGGGAGATCTTTGCGGCAAGCGGTTCTGATCTGGACAATGAGCTGAACAGGCGCGCCTGGTATGATACGCTGCCACGTCTTGCCAAGCGTCCAGCCGCGCTTGATAGCAGGCGTTATGAGCGATTTGCCAAATTCATGAAAGCATCAGGGTTGATTGAGGAAATTCCCCCACTTGATAGCTATGCGGTTGAAGTCAAATGAGAAAAGGCCGGGAATTCCCGGCCTTTTTTGAATCTGTGAATGCTGATTGGTTAGCTATCCTGCTGATGTTCCAGCTCTCTGGGTGGCCGCGCAAGTTCGCGGGCCGCTGCCTTCATCGCCTTTTGTACCTTCTCAAAGGCACGAACTTCGATCTGGCGAACCCGTTCCCTGGAAATATCAAATTCCTTCGACAGTTCCTCTAGTGTCAGCGGGTTTTCCTCGAGGCGGCGCGCAACGAATACCCTGCGTTCGCGGTCGTTGAGCACGGAAAGTGCGTCAGCAAGCATCTCGCGACGGGTTTCCAGCTCATCCTGCTTGACCATCACCTGTTCGGCGTTCTCGTTTTCATCAACGAGCCAGTCCTGCCATTCTCCGCTTTCGCCTTCGCTTGCCTTGATCGGCGCATTCAGTGAAGCGTCACCACCCAATCGGCGGTTCATCGAAATCACTTCATCTTCGCTGACACCAAGCTGTGTTGCGATCTGCTTGACCTGATCGGGGTTCAGATCACCGTCATCGATGGCCTGGATACGATTCTTGGCCTTCCGCAGGTTGAAGAACAGTCTTTTCTGGTTGGCGGTGGTGCCCATTTTTACCAGGCTCCAAGAACGCAGCACATATTCCTGGATGGACGCCTTGATCCACCACATGGCGTAAGTTGCCAGGCGGAAACCCT
>JBPCWJ010000014.1:0-12246 GCA_051009635.1 Rhizobiaceae bacterium | reverse complement strand
TGCAGTCTGCGCGTCAAGTTCGCCATTCATTGCCAAAATACCACCAAACGCAGAAACAGGATCACAGGCAAGGGCCGAGCGATAGGCATCCGCAAGTGTGTCAGCAACCGCCACCCCGCAGGGATTGGCATGTTTGATGATGGCGATGGCAGCACCTTCATCCGGTGGAAATTCGCTTACTAGTTCGAAAGCTGCGTCAGTATCGTTGATGTTGTTATAGGAAAGCTGCTTTCCCTGAAGCTGGGTTGCAGTTGCAACACCTCTCCGCGGCTTGCCGCCAAGATAGAGTGCCGCGGTCTGATGGGGATTTTCGCCATAGCGCAATGTTTCATCAAGCTTGCCGGCAATAGCGATACGGTCCGGGGTTTCAATATCGAGTGCCCGGCAATACCAGTTTGATATTTCGCTGTCATAGGAGGCTGTCCGTGCAAAGGCGCGCGCGGCAAGCCACTTACGGACATCAAGCGTGGTGGCACAGTCATTTGCCTCAAGCGCTTCAGCCAATCCAGAATAGTCATCAGGGGAAGTTACGGTTGCGACATATGCATGGTTTTTGGCAGAGGCGCGGATCATAGCCGGGCCGCCAATATCTATGTTTTCGACGGTCTGGGCATAGGGAGCATTTGCTGCTGCGACTTCTTCAAATGGATAAAGATTGACAATAACGAGATCGATCGGGGTGATGTCATGTTCATCCATTGCCGCTGAATGCTCTTCATCATCACGAATGGCAAGCAATGCGCCATGAATGGCGGGATGCAATGTCTTTACCCGGCCATCCATGATCTCGGGAAAGTTGGTGACTTGTGAGACGTCGGTGACTTCCAGCCCATTGTCGGCGAGGGTCTTTGCCGTTCCGCCGGTCGAGATGAGCATCACCCCGAATGCAGCGAGTTTTTTTGCGAGTTCGACGATACCGGTCTTGTCGGAAACCGAGATGAGGGCTCGTTTGACACGAACCAGGTTGGGCGCAGGGATATTCTTGGATTGGATGGCCATAATCTATTCCGTTTGGACCAAAAAGCGGGCTCTAGCATGGTCATCGCCGGAAACAAATGGGGAAGGCCGGTTAAATGCCGTGATCCACTGATTGTTTGCCTATCGTCAGGTCAGCCTCTCATTAGAGGTGAAATTTGATCAGCCGGGCTGATTTTCCTGGCGCTCAAACAGCCATCGAATTTCCTGCGCATTTGTTGCCGGCATCTTGAGAACTATCTGGCTGGTTCTTCGTGAACCACCTGGAACAGCAAACAGCACACTTTCCTCTATGTCGGGGGTCGCATCCGCGCAAACAAAACGCCAGGTCTGGCCACGGGCGCAGGACAAGAGAATTGTACGTCCATCTGGGTGTTTTGAAGCTGATACGGACGGGTGAAGATGGAAGCGTATGGCGACATTCTGCTTGTTCGCATTCTTGATCATCCTGCCATCGGTTGCCGCTACCCGATCGACGCCCATGAAGGATCTTCCGTCATTGGCAAGAACCAGCATGCGTTCATGAATGGCTCCGAAACGTGCCAGATAACCATCGTGACTCGCAGTCACGGAAACAGTATTGCCGGTTTCCTTCCTTTCACAGGGAACCCGGCTTGGACCGCTGATGATCCGCTCACCGAAATAGCGGCCAAGCATGCTGTCAATGTTGAAGCGGCAGCTTGACGTGTCGTTCAGTATCAGGGTCGAATGTGCTGCGGTCGATCTGCCTGCGCGGATGGCGTCGATATTGTAGAAAGGAGGAATTCCGCAATTCATGACAATCGGTGCTCCTGCGGAACCCATCTCAAAGGAGAGGCAGCCGGCATGCATGTTCGCTGACAAGTCTCCGCGTGGGGCCTTGCCTGCTTCAAGAATGATTGTCGTGTCATCCTGGACGAGGCGTTGAAACCCTGAATATGCAGCGCTCGATGGCGCTTCGCCCATGCTCTGATCATAGCGCAATACTGTAGCGACGAGATCATTTGAAGTAGCTGAAGTACCGTTGAAGCGGGCTATGGAACCATCCCCAAGGCGGAAAAACCTCAGGGCCGCCGAGATGCGATCTATTGAAGAAAGCGATTCATGGGAGGGTTCCTTGCCTGCACGCAGCATGGATTCGCGCAAGGGGAGCAGCAAAGCCAGGATTTCTGGCAGGACTCCGGGACAACGGGATATATGTCCGCCGTCAGGCAGAATTTGCCTTGCAAGTTCAGCATCGAGGTCCCTTGCTGCGGATCGGATTGAAAACTTTTTGCCCTCTACGCATATCGAGGCGTAGGCAAGTGCTATGCGAACCGTGAGACGTGGCATTCCGTCTGCGGCACTTGATGCCGAACTACGCAGGAAACGGACATGCTGACCGATGGATTTGAGAAAGCGGCGATAGTCATCCAGTTCGGCATTTCTCACGATCAGCACGGAATGGCTCAACCAGGAAAGCAGCCTTTGGGCGGTAATGTTGACATCCCAGGCGGGATCACCGGCTGGATTGCGATGGGCATTGATCCAGTCTCTTGCAAGAAATTGCGCATTGGTTGCGGAGACCGCGTCGCCTGCTGCTCCCAAATGCCGAAGCCAGGTAAAGGAATTCAGCTCCCGGGCCCAGGCTTCGCTGGGCGGATCAAGAGTGAAGGGATTTGAACCCCGGGCAAAAACCGAACGTCCGGTAAAATTGAACACGCCCGAATAGATGTCCTGGGCGACAGTCGGGTCTGCCGTATGAAGATCAGGTGGGGCAAGAATAAGCCGCTCCGGGGAAGGGCCAGAAATCCGGACAGCGCCCGGACGGCCGCCGACAAGCTTGCGACGCAAACCGCGCCAGCTTTCGGCAATAGCAAAGCCCATGAGCTTGTGTGAATCAGCAAGCGCCATCTTTTTCTTTTCAGCCCCAGATGCCCGTAACAATGGCCATAAAGACCACGTTACCTTACGTTAGTCCATCCCGCTTCATACAACAAATCAATATGTTAGTGATGTGATTTTTTTAATATTGCAAATCACCAATTGATGATTGTCTATTTTCAATCCTGTATTTTTCGGAAACGGGCAGCAAAGAAGCCATCCATTCCGCCACTGCCGGCCGGCATTTTCTGCTCAGATTGTTCACTGATTGGAGTATCAGATGGCAGGGTCCTCAAGATGCCTTGCCGGTTGATAAACCGGTCCAACCCTGCAAACTCACCGGGTTTAACGGGAATTAGTTCCAGATCGGAGTGTGTGTTTATCAGTTCGGCGACAATATCCTCGCCTTCCTGTTTTAGCAGGGAACAATTGGCGTATATCAGCGTTCCCCCGGGCTTGAGCAGTTCAACCGATCTTGCAATCAGTTTGCGCTGCAGTTCGACGAGACTGGCAATGTCTTCTTCGGTTTTTACCCACATGACATCAGGATGGCGGCGAATGGTGCCTGTGGATGAACAGGGTGCATCAAGGAGTACCGCATCGAAGCGCCGGCCGGGCGACCAGTCCAGAATGTCGGCTTCGACAATTTCTGCGGTCAGCTTCAATCGCTCAAGGTTCTGGCAAAGCCGCGCCAATCGTTTGCCGGATATATCTACGCTGGTGACCTTCGCTCCACCGCTGGCTAGCTGGGCTGTCTTGCCGCCCGGTGCAGCGCAAAGGTCGGCAATCTGAAGGCCCGTAACCAGGCCAAGCATCTTCGCGGGGAGCGCCGAGGCGGCATCCTGTACCCACCAGTGACCATCCTCATAACCGGCAAGTTTTTCGACGGAGATGCGTGTGCCAAGCCGGACAGAGCCGGTTTCAAGTAGGTGACCCTCCAGATCGGATATCAGTTGATCCCGCTTTTCTTCCGTCAGGCCGGGTTTGATTGTCAAATCAAGAAGTGGCTCCTTCGAGATCATGCCAGCAATCGCGGCGGCCTTCTCCTGACCGAAATCACGCCTAATGGAAGCGCCGAGCCATTTGGGAAAGGCCAGCTGCCAGGCATCCGCCTTTTCAAGCATTTCTTCCTTCTCCCGAGAGATACGGCGCAATACAGCATTGGCCATGGAGGCGAACCGGGCGCTGCGCCTGTCCTCTCGCAAGGCCGTGACCGCCAGATTGACCGCCGCACTGTCCGGGACATCCATATAGAGTATCTGGGCTGCAGCTATATGCAGCGTATGCAAAAGATGGCGGGCCTTTTGCGGAGGCTTGCGGTCAAGGGCACTCAGCAGGATGAAATCGAGCCGCCCCCGGTGCCGCAAGGCAGTAACCACAATGGCGCGCACAAGCGCCCTGTCCTTGGCAATCAGTGATTGAAAACCGCCATGTCCGGATTTTTCATCCAGCGCAGCTTCGAGCATCTGATGCCGGTCAACCACCCGTTCAAGGATTGCCGCTGCCTTCTTGCGCGCAGCAAGACCAACGCGCTGGCGGGTATCAGGCTGATAGCGCGTTTTTGCTGGCGGACGGTTCATGAAGGCAATTGCGGCCTACTTCCACGGGTTCGTGCTGCGAGAGGTCTTGCCTTTAGTCGATTTGCGCGACGATGTCGAACGCTTGTCTGCGGCCTTCCTGCCCCAGATATTTTCTGCATCTTCCGTCTTGGCAGTTTTGGATGATGGTTTGGCCGATGATCTGGATTTGCGGGAGCTCGAACCGGTCTGTTGCCAAGGGTTTACACCCTCCCCGCCTTTATTACTGACAGGCTTGGCCGGAACTTCCTGAACGTCATCCTGATAGGCAAACTCATCTCTCATTTGCATCAAGGCGGCAATCCGGTTCTCGGTGCTTGGATGGGTGGAAAAAAGGCTGTCTCGGGCATGCAGGCCCAGCGGATTGATAATGAACATGTGCGCGGAAGCCGGATTTTGTTCCGCAAGTTTGTTTGGAATCTGTTTGGCGCTGCGAGCGATCTTGTCCAAGGCTGAAGCCAGCCATTCAGGACGGCCGCAAATCTGCGCGCCCAGCCTGTCGGCAGAATATTCCCTGGTCCGGCTGATTGCCATCTGAACCAGCATAGCCGCAAAGGGTGCCACCAGAATTGCCAGAAGCGTTCCGATCATGCCAAGCGGATTGTTTTCGCGGTTTCCGCCCATGAAAAATGCGAAATTGCCCAGCATTGAGATCGCACCGGCCAGCGTGGCGGTAATGGTCATGGTCAACGTGTCGCGATTGGCAATATGGGCCAGTTCATGCGCCATTACACCGGCGACTTCCTCCGGTGAAAGACCTTCAAGCAGGCCTGTGCTGGCAGCAACAGCGGCGTTTTCCGGGTTTCGGCCGGTTGCAAATGCATTTGGCTGGGGAGAATTGATCACATAGGTTGCCGGCATCGGCATGTCATTGGTCTCAGCCAGCCTGCGCACGATCTCGTAATATTCCGGCGCATTGTCAGGCCCGACCTCGACAGCATGATGCATACGCAACACCATCTTGTCGGAATTCCAGTAGCTGTAGAAATTCATTGCTGCAGCAATGAAAAAGGCAATCATCATGCCGGTTGAACCGCCGATCATGAAGCCGATCGCCATGAAAAGGGCCGTCATGACGGCAAGCAACATTGCGGTACGAAGGATATTCATGTTTTCTCCGGTCAGGCTGGTTGTCTGGCGCCCTGTCGAGCATGCATTATATGATGGGTTTGAAAAAGCCCAGCTTCAAGCGTCTAATGGCAGGAATTGCATTTGCGGGATTAGCGGAGAAAAATCATTGCCTGAGGAAAAGAGCGATCAGGAAATGGGCAAAGCCAATGAGGCTGATGAAATGAATGAAGAAAAGCAGGATTTGCCTGAGGCGGCAAAACGCGCCCTGGCGGAAGCCGTCGAACGCCGCAAGCAAATGGATGCAAAGCCAAAGCCGCCCAGGGAAATAGACGGGCGCGAGGGTCCTGATCCCGTTCGTTATGGGGATTGGGAAAACAAGGGCATTGCCAGCGATTTCTAGAATATTTTCAAACTGTACCGAAACGAAAATCCGGACAGTATTGTCTCCCGCAAAATGTCCCGATTTGGTACAGTCATTTTGATGGTAAACAAAGAACTGACCGGACAAGGGGTAATTTTAACCGTCCCGTCAACCGGTCATTAACCAAGATAATTCCGTTTCTCCATTGATTTCAAATAGTTAGCTTTTCAGGTCAAGGTTTTGGCCCTGGATGGCAAAAACTGGCAAGGCGTGTGCAACGCATCCGGCAGCTTTGAAGAAGCATTTTAACGCCGGAGCCAAACATGACTGCACTAAAAACCATTTCCAGCCAGTTCCTCAAAAGTGCTGCGAGATTTTCTGCCGACAAAAAAGGTGCTTTTGCACCGACCATTGGTGTCACCATCATGGCTGCAGCTTTATGTGCTGGGATAGCGGTCGATTACACCCGCATGATGCAGGCAAGAACCGTCGTCGATGATGCGCTGGATGCTGCTATCCTTGCAGCGGGTACGGAACTTTCCGGTGGCGGTAAGACGGATGCTGAAATCCGGCAGGTATTTGATGATTTCCTCGAATCCAATCTTGAAAACCGCAATATCACCCCGGATCAGGTCGACGTGGTTGATTTCCAGATCGATCAGGAAGAAGGCAGGGTCAGCGCCAAGACCAATACTGACGTTGATATGGCCTTTATGGGCTTGATGGGCACAACTTCTGTGGCGATCGGATCGGGCACTGAGGCCCGATTCTCTACGGATTCGGTTGAAGTCGCCATGGTGCTGGACGTTACTGGCTCGATGAGAGGCGGAAAGATTCGGGCACTAAAGCGTGCTGCAACAGATGCCGTCAACATTCTGATACCAGAAGACACGAAGAGCGATAAAATGCGGATTGGGCTCGTGCCCTATTCGTGGTCGGTGAATGCCGGTCGATATGCCAGCAAAGCAAGTGGTGGTGCTTCGAGGAAGTGTGTCACAGAGCGTTTAGGCAAGGAAGAATATTCAGATGCTCCCGTTACAAGGAGGAAGAATATCGTTGGCGCCCAGACCAGAAACTGTCCCAATCAGGATATTCAAGCGCTGACTAATAATCGAAAAGCACTTATCAGAGATATCAGCGGATATGATGCAGTCGGTTCTACCGCAGGTCAAATCGGCATTGCCTGGGGTTATTACATGCTTTCCGAAAACTGGCAGAACATGTGGCCCAAAGACAGCGACCCCGCTGACTACACTGATCCGGTCAAGAAAATTGCAATTGTCATGACGGATGGAGAATTCAACACCGTATATAATGGCCAGCAACTGAATTACCTAGAGAGGGTGGCTGCGTCTAGCTACTCCGCAACGCAAATCTGCGCCGATATGAAAGCACCAAAGGGCGCTGGCGACGGGATCATCATCTATTCAATTGCCTTCAAGGCCCCGAAAAGCGCTCAACAAACATTAAAGACCTGCGCAAGTTCGGATTCAGGCAGTACAACCCATTATTTCTCGGCCGACAATGAACAGGAACTGCGCCTGGCATTCCAGAAAATCGCGATTGATATCCAGAAGCTTCGCTTGAGCCAGTGATCTGATACTCCGACTCGCCGAACGGGGCTTTATGCCTCAAGGCCGGAGAGAACCCGGAAGCGTCGCCCACACGGCGCTTCCGGGAAATTTTGTGCCAAAAGTAGGTAGTTTCTACCTAGAGCTGTGAAATTTTTGCATAGCAGCATTGAAAATAATGCACTGCACAATTATATTTTTCGTATTATATTCAGATCAACAAGACGATTTTAAATCGTTTAGAGATCGGTCCGTATGTATCCTCCTCCCACATGCGGATTGTGGTTCCGGTAATATCCTCCTCCCATTACCGGAACAGTGTACCGAAGCCTGCCGGATCCTCCTCCCCCGGCAGGCTTCGTCCTTTTTGGGCTGGTTCCGATCGTTCCAATCAACAAATCCTAAAGAAAACCGCCACCTGAATGCTCAGATGGCGGCGTAACTTCGTTGGAATTCAGCTTCGCCGGCCAGACTTGCGCGCCAGGCCTGCGGTCCGTCATCCGATCAGAGGCTGCTCCTTTCAGCAACCGATCCGCGCGAAACCTCTATTCCCTGGAAATCACTCGACATCGGATCACCTCCTTTCGATTTGTTAAATACCCACCTAAATTGCCATATTTAGCGGCAAGTACAAGCAAATTCGCAACTACCCTTTCTTGTTCTGCCGGTTTTCGATCAGATCATCGACAACAGCAGGTTCAGCGAGGGTTGATGTATCGCCCAGTGAGCCGAAATCATCCTCGGCGATCTTGCGCAAGATACGGCGCATGATCTTGCCCGAACGTGTCTTGGGCAGACCGGGAGCAAACTGGACCTTGTCTGGCGAGGCGATTGGTCCGATCTCCGTGCGGACATGGGTGATCAGTTCCTTGCGCAAGGCCTCGCTATGTTTTTCACCGCTCATCAGGGTGACATAGGCATAAATGCCCTGGCCCTTGATATCGTGCGGATAACCGACAACAGCGGATTCCGACACCTTGTCATGAGCAACAAGAGCTGATTCAACTTCAGCGGTTCCCATCCGGTGGCCGGAAACGTTGATAACATCATCGACGCGGCCGGTAATCCAGTAATAACCGTCCTCGTCGCGGCGGCAGCCATCACCTGTGAAATATTTGCCCTTATAGGTGGAGAAATAGGTCTGGATGAAGCGTTCATGGTCGCCATAGACGGTGCGCATCTGTCCCGGCCAGGAATCTATGATGCAAAGGTTTCCGTCGGTGGCTCCCTCCAGAACCTTGCCATCATTATCAACGAGTTGAGGCTGGACACCGAAGAATGGCAAGGTTGCCGAGCCTGGTTTCAGATCAATCGCGCCGGGCAGCGGAGTTATCAATATGCCACCGGTTTCGGTTTGCCACCATGTATCGACAATCGGGCATTTCTTTTCGCCTATCACATCGTAATACCATTCCCAGGCTTCCGGATTGATCGGTTCACCCACCGAACCCAGCAGGCGCAAGGATTTGCGCGAAGTTCTCTTCACGGCATCATCACCTGCGCCCATCAATGCGCGGATTGCCGTTGGAGCGGTATAGAAAAGGCTTACCTGGTGTTTATCGACGACATCCCAGAACCTTGAAGCATCGGGATAGTTGGGTACGCCCTCGAACATCAGCGTGATAGCGCCATTGGCGAGCGGGCCATAGACGATATAGGAGTGGCCGGTTACCCAGCCAACATCGGCCGTACACCAATAAACATCCCCTTCCTGATAATCGAAGATATATTCATGGGTCATCGAGGCAAAGACCAGATAGCCGCCCGTGGTGTGCAAGACGCCCTTGGGTTTACCAGTGGAACCTGACGTATAAAGAATGAAGAGTGGATCTTCGGCCTTCATTGGCTCTGGGTCGCATTTGGCATCAGCCCGGGCCATTTCCTCGTGATACCAGAGGTCCCGGCCATCAGCCATCTCGATTGGGCCGCCGGTCCGGCGTACCACAAGTACATGACGCACATGGGCACCGTTCTTCTTGGCAATCTCCAGCGCCTTGTCGGTATTGTCCTTGAGTGGGACCTTGCGCCCTCCGCGCAGACCCTCATCGGCAGTGATGACAAATTCGGATTTGCAATCCTCGATCCGCCCGGCAAGGGCATCGGGCGAGAACCCGCCGAATACAATCGAGTGAATGGCGCCGATGCGGGTACAGGCCAGCATGGCATAGGCAGCTTCGGGGATCATCGGCATGTAAATGGTCACCCGGTCGCCTTTCTTGACGCCATTGGACTTCATCACATTGGCGAGGCGGTTCACATGGCCTGACAATTCCTTGTAGGTGATTTTCTTGTCATCATAGGGATTGTCACCTTCCCAGATGATTGCGGTCTGGTCACCACGTTTCTTCAGATGACGGTCGATACAATTATAGGAGACATTGGTGACGCCATCCTCGAACCACTTGATCTTTACATTGCCCCGGAAGGAGGTGTTCTTGACCTTCTTGTAGGGCTTGAACCAGCTTATGCGCTTGCCGTGCTTGCCCCAGAACTTTTCAGGATTTTTGACACTCTGCTTGTACCACTTTTCATAGGTATCGTTGTCGATAAGCGCTTTCTTTTTCCAAGCTGCCTTTACCTTGTGGCGTTTGACGTCCATGTCGATCCTCCCCGGAGATTTACTGCTGATGGCCAGCATCTGAAACCTTGCCAGCCTGCCTCGATAATCGGATATAGAAGCGTGTGTTATCACGCCTTTTCAATTCTGTGTCCATTAGACATTGGCCTGACTTCGCCAACAAGATTATTGGCGATCATGGTTAACCGCAACCGTGTCAAACTGCTAAAATCTTAACTAATTGTTTCTATGCTTCTTCTGCTTCCGGAAAGTATTGCGTGTGGAAGAAGATGAAGGCAGGAAAGTACAAAACAAACTCAAAATGGGCGGGCGTGGCGTTGATTGTGCTGGCCGGGTTGGTGCTCACCGGCTGTGCTAAACATCCGATTGACGTCAATTGGAACGACACCAAATGGTGTGTGCCGCTCAGGCTGAAAGTTGTGCTGAACAAGGTGTCGCAGAATTTCGGCCCGGTCACGGTTTATTCAAGCCATCGATGGCCATTTGAGAACAAGCGCAAGGGCGGAAAACCGAAATCCTATCATCTGTCGTGCCGTGCGGTTGATTTTGCCGTGGGCGCGAATCCTTCTGAAGTCGTGGAATATCTGAAATCGAGGGTCGAAGTCGGCGGATACAGCTATTATGCCAGACAAGGATTTTACCACATTGACACCGGCCCGCGCAGAACCTGGTGAATTCAATAGGGCTGTATTGATATCAACCGGTAAACTGCCATACCGAGACATGCTTGATGTCATTGTCCTCAAGCTCTCTCGTTACCGGCAGGTGATAGTCAGCCAGAAGGTTCATATCTCTTTGCGGAAAATAGCTTCTTCCAGGATCGCCGATCAGGATTGTCTCTACCTGGCTGTTGGCCGCCTGCATCCAATCCAGAACGAGGGAAGACATGGACCGGTCATAGAAAACATCTCCGGCAAGCACGATATCAAAGCTGTTTTTTAAGTCCGGCGGCCCGGAAAGCATATCGTGACTGTCAAAGGCGATTTCCACGCAATTCAGTCTGGCGTTCTCAATGGTTGCCACCGCGCTGAACGGGTCGATATCGTTGGCGGTGACGCTTGCAGAATCGCATTTGGCGGCAGCGATGGCTACAAGCCCGCTTCCGCTGGCAAGATCAAGCACATGTTTGCCCCGAACGGTTTGCGGATTGTCCAGAATGTAACGTGCCAGACCCTGACCGCCTGCCCAGGCAAATGCCCAGAATGGTGGTGGCAGGCCAACCGCTTCCAGTTCCTCTTCGGTCTTCAGCCATAAATCATGGGCCATTGATGCTGTATGGAGCTGAATTTCGGCAACATGGCCGGGTGCCATGGGCGAAGTATTTTCCAGAACAAACCGACGGCGTTCTTCGATATCTTCGAGGCAGGTCATGATACTAGAGCGGTTTGAGGGTCTTTCCGTCGAGGCCGCCCATCTTGCAGACTTCGATCCATTCCTTTGCGGTAACCGGCTGGACGGAGAGGCGTGTATTGTTCACCAGCACCATATCGGCAAGCTTCGGGTTCACCTTGATATTGGGTAAGCCGACAGGAACCGGCATGTCGGTCAGGGCCCGAATATCGACGCATTCCCAGCGCTCATCATCGGTTGTGGAATCGGGGTGGATCGTTGCGGAAACTTCGGCGACGCCGACTACTTCGAGGCCTTCATTGGAATGATAGAAAAAAATGCGGTCACCCAGCGCCATGTCACGCATGAAGTTGCGCGCCTGATAATTGCGCACACCATCCCACTCCTGACCGTCATGGCCCTTTTCCTTTTGCATTTCCCAGGACCATTTGAATGGTTCGGATTTGACCAACCAGTATTTCATTCAATTTCTCCTGTATGCAAAACCTGATCGACTTCCTCGCGCAATGGTCTTTCCATCAGTTTCCCGACGGCCTCGCGAGGCGTGATTGTACGCTCCAAAACTTCTGCGACCGCGTTGATGATGGGTGCCTCGATCTTGAGGGATCGCGCCAATTGTGAGGCAATCCTTGCCGTAAAAGCGCCTTCTGCCAATGGCCTGCCTTCAAGTGACTCGTTTTTGCCTACGGCCATTCCGTAAGAAAAATTTCTCGATTCAGTTTGGGAACAAGTCAGAACAAGATCGCCCAGCCCTGACAATCCAGTCAATGTCTTAGGCTTTCCGCCCATGGCAATTGCGATACGTGTCATCTCTGCAAAACCGCGGGCGATAAGAGCGGCCTCCGCACTGGCCCCCAGTTCCATACCCCGCACGGCCCCCACCGCGATGGCAATTACATTTTTCAGCGCGCCTCCTAGTTC
>JBPCWJ010000013.1:0-6139 GCA_051009635.1 Rhizobiaceae bacterium | reverse complement strand
GGTCTGAACTGGTCGCTTTACCGGCTGGAGCGGAATTACCAGTGGTATCGCGACAGTTATTCCTGGCGGTATGAAGCGACTGTCAACACAAGGCTGGTTGCTGACGGCCAGATCGATATCCTATCAGATTCCGGCGCAAGAATATCGACTCCAGTGGAATGGGGCCGTTATCGGCTGGAAGTTGAAAGTCCTGATGCAGCCGGACCGGCCAGCAGCGTGGTATTCAATGCTGGATATTTTTCCGATGGCAATCCGGCTGAAACGCCTGATGCGCTTGAAGTTGCTCTGGACAAGGATAGCTACAGAGCCGGCGAAACAGCCAAACTGAAAATATCTCCTCGTTTTTCAGGGGAGGTTTTGGTCGTCGTCGGTGGAGATCGTTTTTTTGAAACAATGGAAGCGAGCATTCCAGCCGAAGGCGGCGAAATTGATATACCTGTAAATGGCGAATGGGGTGCCGGAGCTTACGTGACAGCTACTCTGCTTCGTCCTGGATCAGCCGAGAAAAGCCGAATGCCCATGCGAGCAATCGGAACAAGCTGGCTTTCTGTGGAGCCGGGGTCAAAAGAGCTGTCAGTCTCCGTGGATTTGCCCGAGAAGACCCAGCCTGACAGTACGCTTTCAGTTCCGGTAAAGGTCGCTGGTGGCGTGGAAGGTGAGAATATCTATGCCACCATTGCCATGGTCGATGTCGGGATACTCAATCTGACCCGCCACGAGGCACCTGATCCGGCTGACTGGTATTTCGGGCAAAGACAATTGGGACTGGAGATCAGGGATATATATGGCAGGTTGATTGATGGTTCAGCAGGTGCATTTGGCCGTGTGCGTACTGGTGGTGATGGTCCCGGCCTGACCGCAAAGGGCAGCCCGCCAACCGAAAAATTACTGGCGCTTTACTCCGGTATCATTGAGTTGGACCAATCCGGTGAGGCATCTGTTGATTTTGACATTCCACAGTTTAATGGAACTGCAAGATTGATGGCTGTCGCCTGGTCGAAATCTGCGGTTGGTTCGGCAGAACAGGAAATTGTCATCCGTGATCCGATTGTGCTGCAAGCCAGCCTCCCCAAGGTCATGGCACCGGGGGATGAGGCCATATCCATTCTGGAGATTGCCAATACTGATGGGCCAACTGGCGATTATTCCCTGACCGTTGCAGCCAGCGATGAACTATCCATTGGATCAATACCTGCTGAGATTACCTTGTCCGAAGGTGAGCGCAGAGTACTAAAACTCCCGATCTCGGCAAGCAAAAGCGGGAATGCGCAAGTCACGATCACCGCGTCGCTGGGAACGGATATTCTGGTTTCGCGCACCCAATTTATGAAGGTGCGACCGAGTACGCTACCGGTCGCTAACAGGTTTGAGATTCCGTTGGCGGCCAATGGTGGGTCCATTCAGATAGACGAGGAGGTATTGGGTCAAAGCATTGTTGAGGGATCGACTGTCAGCATCAATGTCTCCAGGACGGCAGGGTTTGATGTAGCGTCATTACTGATGAAGCTGGATCGTTACCCGTATGGCTGTGCTGAACAGACAACAAGCCGTGCTTTGCCATTGCTTTATCTGAGTGAGTTTGATGCGCCTGAGGAGTTGCTGGATACCCCGGAAATCGGCAAGCGTATTTCTGGTGCGATTGAGCGTGTACTATCCTATCAATCTTCCAGCGGTGCGTTCGGATTGTGGGGCCCGGGAGATTCAGACTTCTGGCTTGATGCCTATGTCACGGATTTTCTGACACGGGCACAGGAAAAGTCACACCCGGTTCCTGAACAGGCAATGCGATTGGCACTTGCGAATTTGCAGAACAAGCTGGGCTACCAAAACAACATCTCGGAAGACGGCGATGCAATGGCCTATGCACTCTATGTGCTTGCGCGCAATCGCATGGCTTCAGCCGGAGATCTTCGTTACTACGCAGATACCAGGCTGGCTGAGTTTTCAAGCCCGCTGGCCCGCGCCCACATTGCAGCAGCGCTTTCGCTCTACAATGATCCTGAGCGCTCGAGCGATGTATTCTTGTCTTCCTTTGATCTCGTCAGCGGCAATAATGAAGTCAATCTGCTGCGGACAGATTACGGTTCCAATTTGAGAGATGGCGCTGCCATTCTGGCGCTGGCGACGGAAACAAAGCCGGTGACAACCATTGTTCCCGGCATGATTGACGTGGTTGAGAACATTCTTGAGCAAAAGCGTTTCACGTCCACCCAGGAAAATGCGTGGATGCTGCTTGCCGCAAGAGCAGCCCAGGAGGCAAACAAGAGTTTGGAACTGCGGGTAGATGGTAAGTCTACAACTGGTGCCTATTCGAACCAGATATCCGGTGAGAAGCTGATTGGTAACCCAATCGAGATTGGGAATGAAAGCGACCAGCCTTTGACAGCGATTGTAACCGCGCTTGCCTCGCCGATCGATCCACTTCCGGCTGGTGGCGAAGGCTTCACGATTGAGCGGGAATATTATCATCTGGATGGCAATCCTGCCCAGATGATCGAGGTAAGCCAGAATGACCGGTTCGTGGTCGTCTTGAGGGTCAATGAGTTGAATGCGATCCCCAGCAGGGTGCTGGTGACGGATCTTCTTCCGGGCGGATTTGAGATTGAGAATCCCAGGATCGTTGATAGTGCCACTTTGAAAAACTTCGGTTGGCTGGGAGAAACATATGCCGCGCACTCAGAGTTCCGGGATGACCGGTTTGTTGCAGCGTTCAACCGTAACTCCAACAGCAATCGAAACATTTTTGCTGCCTATATGGTGCGTGCGGTTACGCCCGGGCGTTATTCGCATCCTGCTGCGAGCGTGGAGGATATGTACCGGCCGGAATTTTCGGCAAGTACCGCAAGCGGCTTTATCGATATAAAGCCGGTCCAGTAAATTGAGCGGCAATGCAGTGCCAGTTGTAAGGTTACGGAGGATGGGAACCGTCCTTGCCATCTTGGTATTTTGCTGCGTAGTCCTTTGGCAGGTTGCACTAAAAATTGATGCAGCCTATCCGCCGCCGTTGCCTGTCTTCAGCGATCAGTCGGTCGAAGTCGTAGATCGGGAAGGTAAGCTGCTTCGGGTGTTTGCCAATTCAGATGGCCGCTGGCGTCTGGAAACGGACCTTCAAAATGTTGACCTTCAATTCATTGAGATGCTGATCGCCTATGAGGATAAACGGTTTTACAGCCATTTGGGTGTTGATCCATTCGCTCTGCTTCGGGCAGCAGGTCAGTTTCTTGTGAATGGAAGGATTGTTTCGGGCGGGTCCACCATCACCATGCAGTTGGCCCGATTGCTGGAGCCGCGATCCGAAAGGTCAATGTCGGCGAAACTGCGCCAGATATTGCGGGCGTTTCAGCTTGAGCGTCGTTTATCGAAAAATGAAATTCTCACGCATTATCTGACATTGGCGCCCTTTGGCGGTAATCTCGAAAGCGTTCGGGCGGCTAGTCTCTCCTGGTTTGGGCGTGAGCCTCATCCTTTGGCGCTGGAACAGGCAGCGTTGCTTGTGGCGTTGCCGCAGTCGCCGGAAGCAAGAAGGCCTGACAGATTTCCCGAAGCCGCATTAGCAGCCCGGCAACGGGTGTTGAAGCGAATGGTTGATGCCGGGTTGGTGATAAATTCGGAACTGAGCCGGATAGCCGAAATACGGGTGCCAGGCGCTCGAAAAACCATGCCTGCGCTAGCGGCACATTTGGCTGAATCCGCCATTGATCGTGACCCTGTAGCTTTCAAGCACTCCACAACACTGGACCGTGATGTTCAAAGGCGTTTGGAGATTGCTGCCGCCAAATATGCGAGAAAGCTGGACAGCAGAGTTTCCTTGGCAATTCTGGCTGCTGATGCATTATCGGGTGAAATTTTAGCGTCCGTTGGATCACCGGGCTATCTGGACGAGAAGCGGGCTGGCTGGATCGACATGACTCTTGCCCTTCGCTCGCCGGGCTCGACGCTCAAACCGTTGATATACGGGCTGGCAATAGAGGAGGGTCTTGCGCTTCCCGAGACGCTGATTGCTGATCGTCCCTCTGACTTCAATGGTTACAGGCCCGCCAATTTTGACATGCAGTATCAGGGTGAGGTGTCAGTCAGAAAGGCATTGCAATTATCGCTCAACATTCCGGCAATCCGATTGCTGGATGCGCTGGGACCGGCAAAGCTGGTTTCCCGAATGCGCCGCGCCGGTGTCAGGCCTGTGCTGCCTGAAGAAGAAAAGCCGGGATTGTCCATAGGATTGGGTGGCGCTGGATTGTCCCTGCACGATCTGGTGCAGCTCTATGCAAATCTCGCCACCGGTTCAGGGCGCCCGATCGGATTGGGTGACGGAATTCGCAGCCAGCCGGGCCATTTAAACGGACCTGCCGTGGTTAGCAGAAATGCTGCCTGGCATGTCGGCGACATGTTATCGGCTATTGCACCACCAATATCCTCGCCGGATATTGGTATCGCCTACAAGACCGGTACCAGCTATGGCTATCGCGATGCCTGGGCTGTTGGATATAATGGCAAACATGTAATCGGTGTCTGGGTTGGACGTCCAGACAATGGATCCATTCCGGGTATCACTGGCTTGGCAACGGCTGCACCTTTGCTATTTACGGCCTTTCAACAATCCGGTCTCAGAAGCGTATCGATGCCGGAAGCACCGGCTGGAACCGTCAGAATGGCGCGTGATGAACTGCCTGCTTCCCTCAAATATTTCACTGGGCGCGGCAAGTCTGTGCGACTGGTTCAGGACAGAGCGAATGCACCGCTTGCGATTGCATTTCCTCCGGATGGGGCCGAACTGGATGTTCCACATTTTTCAAAAGGTCAATTCCAATCTGTTGTGGTGAAATTGCAGGGTGGCAAACCACCTTTCCGGATCATGGCAAATGGGACGCCTGAAACAAAGGTTAATCGCCGCCGCAATCTGGAATGGCAGCCAGATGGCATGGGTGTGCAGAGGTTAACGATCATCGACGCAGATGGTGAAACCCAAAGCATCGAAGTCACGATCAATCACGGTGTTTGACGGACTAATTTTCAGGAGCGTGCTTAGCCTGAAAGAGCCTGCCATTTTCTGTTATCAAAAGCACAATCGTACATAAAACGCCGCTGAAGAAAAATCCGACGATCAACGGCATAGCTGTACCGTCGAATTCCTTACCGATGAAATAACCGGCAGCGGCGCCAATTATCACCGTGACAGCACCTATGAAAGCCGATGCGACGCCAGCGATATGTCCCTGGGGTTCCAAGGCAAGAGCGTTAAAATTTGCGAATACCAGGCCAACGAGAAACATGTTGATGGAATGAAAAATCACAAACTCCCAAAGGTGAAGCAGATCGGCATATTGCAAGATCATCATCAGGAGGCCATTGAGGCAAAACAGTATAACGGCACCGTGCGACAACAGCCGCATTCCGTATCGCTCCACCAGCATTGAATTGATAAAAGAGGCAGCAGATAGCGCCAGTGCCATCAAGGCAAATATCAACGGAAACCACACGCCAAGGCCATAAACATCAGCCATCAACTGTTGCGCGCTTGCGATAAATCCAAATAGGGAGCCAAAGAAAACGCCTGCTGCAATGGTGTAACCAACAGTCTGCGCGGAGCGTATTATGGAGCCCAGCGATTCAATGATTGTATTTGGTTCGATAGGTCTCTGGTTTTTTGGATCCAGCGTCTCAGGGAAGACGTGCCAACTAATGACAAAAAGTACGGCACCGTAAAGTACGAGGACACCAAAAATCACCCGCCAATCCGCAACCAGCAATATTCCCTGCCCAATAGCCGGAGCCAAAATGGGAACCGCCATGAACACCGTCATCACGAGTGACATAACGCGGGCAAGGGTGCGGCCCTGATAGCAATCGCGCGCCGCTGCTGTTGCGATAACCCGGATTCCCCCA
The DNA here is from genome assembly GCA_051009635.1 of Rhizobiaceae bacterium. GTDB lineage: Bacteria > Pseudomonadota > Alphaproteobacteria > Rhizobiales > Rhizobiaceae > BOKV01. The sequence goes on along the minus strand of JBPCWJ010000013.1, from coordinate 256 downwards.
GCGCCGAGCCCCTGCATTCCGCGAAACAAAAACATCATGGTCAGGCTGGATGAAAACGTACAAGCGACCGATGCAATTGTGAAAACCAACAGCCCACCCAAAAGGACGGGTCTCCGGCCATAACGATCAGTCACGAACCCAAGGAAAAGTTGGCTGATACCAAACCCCAGCAGATAAGCTGTAATTACTGACTGAACTGAAGTCGTATCGGTATTAAGGGATTGCGCGATTTCAGGAAAGCCCGGCAGCATGATAT
>JBPCWJ010000012.1:0-4714 GCA_051009635.1 Rhizobiaceae bacterium | reverse complement strand
GCCTGAAACCTTGCCGGTTGATTTGGCAATTTGGGCGGGCACATCATCAAGAGAGGCGGCAGTAACCTTTACCAAGGCTGCGACATCGTCCAGTAGTGCGAGAAGTCCTGTAGACAGTTGTGTGCTCCTGGAAATGGAAAAGTGTCAATCGATTGGGCGTACCAGCAACTGACCCTAATCAATTAAAGCGCCAATGGAAGCCCAATTTTTCCTGCAGTAAACAAGATTCCTTGAGACACGAATGAGCTGAATTCCGCCAATTCTTGCCAATTGATTAATTTTGGAATGGCTGCGTATCCCCATTCATTCATTGTCGGTTTATCCGGGAGTGATATTCATGTGATTGATCCGGCTCATCGTCCCCAATATGCCGGGTCCCTTATACCGGTTGGCGGTTTGCCCCAATTTTCCGCCAACCGGCCCCTTTTTCCAATCAGGAATTCAATCTATCACCGGAAGGGCCGGTAGGTTTGAGATTAACCGCACACCAGGGTTCTGCCCTGCTGATTGCCGCGCATAAAAACGTAATTGCAGCTATAAATTTCGCCCCAGGTACCCCGGCGATCTATGACCGGGATGTTCGGATTTCCTGTTGCCGCTCTTATGTCGTCTGTGATCCGGCCACCATAATATGCATGCGGTCGCAACAGTTTTTGCAGTTTCTGTTGTGGTGTTCCGGTTACCAGCTGCGCCATTATCAAGGGCGCTGTTTTGGAAACTGCTGCATCTCCGGCCAAGGCTGGTGATACAAAAAACATGGTGGCGATAAAAATGGCGATATTTCGCATAACAAGCTCCACTACTTAGGGCCAGAACCCTGGTGACTGTTCATGTTTTGGATAACTTTAGCATGGTTTGGTAAAATCTTCTTTGCTATGTGGCCTAACATTTGCGGAAATTCGTAGGCAGAATAATGGTTACGATCCTGATTGAAGTGCGATAAAAGGCTAGTGGCAGATGATATTTCAGGACTAATTATCCGCACCGATCAGGAGACTGTAATGAATGTCTGTTCGCAGGCCGCAAGCAAACCGGTATTGGTTGAAATCGCCGACGGGATTGCGTCACTTACGCTGAACCGGCCCAAATCGATAAATGCGCTAACGGAAGATGTGTTGGATGCATTGCAGTCAGCCCTTGATGCAATTGGAGCAAACGAAGATGTGAATGCGGTGATCCTGCGAGGTGCCGGTGACAATTTCTGTGCCGGCCACAATTTGAAGGAAATGACTGCGCGGCGTCAGGATGAAGATGGTGGAAGTCAGTATTTTAGGGATTTGTTTGCAACCAGTTCAAAGGTTATGACAACTATCGTCAGGCTTCCGCAACCGGTAATCGCAGAGGTGACCGGCATTGCGACAGCTGCGGGATGTCAGCTGGTTGCCGGTTGCGATCTGGCCGTTGCCTCCAGTGAAGCCCGATTTGCTACTTCGGGAGTTAACATCGGTCTGTTCTGTTCCACTCCTATGGTGGCATTGTCGCGTAATGTTTCGCGCAAGCACGCAATGGAAATGCTGCTGCTTGGAGAATTTATCACTGCTGAACGTGCAGGTGAAATTGGGCTGGTCAATCGCGTCGTGCATCTGGATCAGGTTCAAGCCGAAGCGAGATCAATGGCCCGTATTATCGCCGATAAATCTTCGGTGCCCATAAAAATTGGCAAGCGGGCGTTTTATGCGCAGACCGAAATGGGGCTCGAAGAGGCTTATGACTTTACAGGAAAAGTCATGGCGGAAAACATGATGGCGCGCGACACCGAACGCGGAATTGGTGCCTTTATCGCAAAGAAACCTCTGCCGGAATGGACCGGGGAATAACAGGTTAAAGATAAATTTCTCTGCTACTGCCCTCTGCTCCTGATTGCCCGTTCAACCTGTGGTCTGATGCGGTTGGCAACGACGCTATAACCAGCAGCGTTAAGGTGAGGGACAATATCTCCGAGTGAATATTGTGGTTTCTTCTTTCCCTTGACCGTAACACCAGCAAAGAAGTCTCCAGCGTAAATTGCCCCATGTCTCGCGGCGATATTGGCGAAATTAAACGGATAGAACCCTAGCAGGATGACCGTGACACCGCGTGAACGCAGGCGGCTGACAATGGTACTCAGATTGGAGCGCATGCGCGCTTCGGAAACGCCGAAACGCACATCATTCCTGCCAAAAAATACGATCGCAATATCGGTTCCCTGCGGAACGGCGGAACTTAATCGTCGCAACCCACCACCTGAAGTGGAACCGTTCACACCACTGTTTCTAACGACAACGTCATAACCACGAGCCCGCAAATCCCGTTGGAGTCTTGATGGATATTTGCTCGCAGCGGCTACACCAAAACCGGCAGTATTACTGTCGCCAAAAGCTACTATCTGGACAGTAGCGACAGCAGGAGAATGGAGTAGTATTACAATCAGGAAGGCAAAACAGGCGAAGATCGGCGTAAACAGTCGATGTGCAAGCATTTTTTGTTCCGTCATTTGAATCTCTTTGGGGGTTTGATATTGCCTCCTACAATGGCAGTTGGCAACAGCTCGCGTCGAAGGGTTTTCGGGCGTTAACCATAGGTCGATCAACTGATCGCTGCCGAAAGTGCCATGTGCTATTTTGGAAGAACCCCAAGATAGCGGCCGAGATGGCGGCCAAGATTGCGAATTGACCGATGGCGAAGCAAAAACCTCTGCGAACAGAGTTGGAAGAATTGCGCAAAGAACTGAATGAGTTGCGCAAGGAACGCGCAGCTGCGCAGGAAAAGGAAACTGTCTCTGACAACTCTCAAACCAAGAACGAGGCCAGTAGTGACAAATCCTTTGAGGACCTGATTGGCGACGCTAAATCGGATGCCAAGGTGGTGTTGAAGGATATAGCCGAGCTTGGTGAGAAAGAGATCGAGAAAAATCCCCTTTTGGCAATCGGCCTGGCATTTCTGGTTGGTTTGTTGATCGGAAGAACCTCCAAGGGCTGAGCACGGTAGATGAGTAATATTACCCGAAATCTGAAACTGCTCTGGCGCTCTGAACAGGTGCTTGCTGAAGCCAAGATCAGTCTGGCGAGCAAGAAACTTGTCCTTGGCGTCGCAGCAGGCATTTTCTGCCTGTTTGCACTTGGAATGTTCAACCTGGCGCTATTCTTTGCATTGGAGCCAAGGATTGGTCTGGCGTGGTCTGCAACAGCAGTCGGTGCGCTGGATGTACTGATTGCGGGCTTGCTGGCGTTATTTGCACGCAATCTGCCTTCTGTTCCGGAGGAGGAAATAGCCCGTGAGGTGCGGGATATTGCACTGGCGGAGATTGGTGCCGAAGTCGATCAGATGCAGGCTGGGCTACAGCAACTTCGCTACGATGTTCAAACCGCGCGCGATGGAATTACCCAGTTTGTAAATCGTCCCATGGATGTCCTTTCTCCTGCGGTTATCGGCGCGGCGATCACTGCGATTACAAAATTGATCAAAGCGCGCAAGAACTGAATACGTCTAAAGATGCACTGAAGGGATGCCGTAATGGCAGCAAAGACCGACATTCCGGTTACCCAAAGAATTGCCATGATTTCAATCATTGCGGCAACCTTATTGGCGGCGCTTGTTTACGGGCGCGACTTCCTGGTCCCGATCGTATTGGCAATTCTCTTCTACGGGCTTTTGTCGAGCATCATTATTCGCCTGGAAGGCCTTGGAATGCCGAGCTGGCTGGCTACAGCCATTTCAATTGGTTCCGGAATAGTTGTTCTTGCTGGCATGGGGTTCATCGTCCAGAACCAGTTTGGCGCATTGCAGGAAGCCTGGCCGCAATATGTCGCCCGATTCGAAAATCTGCTTGCGCAAACAGAAGCGCTCACCGGTCAGGAATTTGTGTCTCGCATGCAGGCCGCCGTATCCAATTTGAATATCGGCGATCTGGTTGCAAAGATTGCCGGCTCGGCAGGGTCCGTTTTCAATGAGATTATCCTGATCATTCTCTATACACTCTTTCTGCTGGCTGAACGCGGCATACTGACCGGGAAGCTGACCCGCTTGCTGCCCGACCAAAAAGAACGTGAATTGCTGGAGGCAAAGATATCGGTAGTCGGCAATGCCGTCCGGCAATATCTTTCCATCAAGGCTGCCGTAAGTACAATGACCGGATTGCTGACATTTGCCGTTGCGAAATTTTATGGTCTGCATTTTGCGGAACTGGTTGGCCTGCTGGCGTTTGTCCTGAATTTTATTCCAGTCATCGGCTCGGCCATTGCTGTGGTGATACCGGTCGTACTGGCGGTCATGCAGTTTGATACGCTGGCTCCCGCGCTACAGCTGGCAGTATTGCTGGGCGTAGTTCAGGCGGTCGTCGGCAATGTCATTGAGCCAAGATTGATGGGGAAGAGCCTGAACCTCAGCCCGTTTGTTGTGATTGTGGCGCTTACGTTCTGGACCACGATTTGGGGGATACCAGGCGCGTTTTTGAGTGTTCCGATAACGGCATCGGCAGTCATAATTTGCAGGGACATCAAGCCGCTTAGATGGTTCGCGGTTTTGCTCTCCGTTGATGGAGAGCCAGAGGTAAAGCAGGAGGAGCGGAAAACAGCTTCGACATTCAGCTGGCCTTTTGGAAAGCAGGATGAGGAGCGAGCCGAAATCCGGAAGTTGCGTCAGGAACTTGAGGAAATCAAAGCCGAAAGAGCTTCACGATCGGGCTAGACAAGACGCATAGAAAATCAGGCAGGGTGTCGTTATTCTGCCTAAACTG
>JBPCWJ010000011.1:0-4281 GCA_051009635.1 Rhizobiaceae bacterium | reverse complement strand
CATCGCGCTTCTGAAATATGACGATGGTGAACTGGCCTATATTATTGCACCGCAGCGCGTTGGCGCCGGTGACAAGGTGATTGCAGGAGAAACCTGCGATATCAAACCCGGCAATGCGATGCCGCTTCGTTCGATCCCGGTAGGTACCATCATCCACAATGTGGAGATGAAGCCGGAGAAGGGCGGTCAGATTGCCCGTTCGGCTGGAGCCTATGCTCAACTCGTCGGTCGTGATGGACCATATTCCATCATTCGCCTGAACTCAGGTGAGCAGCGTCTCATTCAGTCATCCTGCATGGCTACCATTGGTGCCGTGTCCAATCCGGACAATTCCAACACCAATCTGGGCAAGGCAGGCCGCAGCCGTTGGCTTGGCCGTCGTCCATCAGTTCGCGGCGTAGCCATGAACCCAGTCGATCACCCACATGGTGGTGGTGAAGGCCGCTCATCAGGTGGCCGCCATCCGGTTACGCCTTGGGGCAAGCCGACCAAGGGCAAGAAAACCCGGACAAACAAGACGTCCGATAAATTCATTATGCGCTCACGTCACCAGCGCAAGAAGTAAGGAAAACCGCACGTGTCTCGTTCAACCTGGAAAGGGCCGTTTGTCGATGGCTATCTTCTCAAGAAAGCAGAGAAGGTACGTGAAGGCGGCCGCAATGAGGTCATCAAGACCTGGAGCCGTCGTTCGACCATCCTTCCGCAATTCGTCGGCCTGACGTTTGGCGTTTATAACGGCCAGAAGCACATTCCCGTTTCTGTCACCGAAGACATGGTCGGTCACAAGCTGGGCGAGTTTTCGCCATCGCGTACCTATTACGGTCATGGCGCCGATAAAAAGGCGAGAAGGAAGTAGTCATGGGCAAGCCAAAGCGCGAACGTGCGCTCAAGGAAAATGAAGCCAGGGCAGTGGCAAGAACTTTGCGGGTCAGCCCGCAAAAGCTGAACCTGGTTGCCGAAACCATCCGTGGCAAAAAGGTACAGACCGCACTTGCTGATCTGACTTTCTCCCGCAGGAGAATATCGGGCGCAGTGAAAAAGACCTTGGAATCAGCAGTAGCAAACGCTGAAAACAATCATGATCTGGACGTTGACAGCCTGGTAGTGGCGGAAGCCTATGTCGGAAAGTCAATTGTCATGAAGCGTTTCCGGGTTCGGGGTCGCGGCAAGGCTTCCCGTATCCTGAAGCCATTTGCAAATTTGACAATCGTCGTCCGTGAAGTTGAAGAGGAGGCCGCCTGATGGGCCAGAAAGTAAATCCGGTCGGAATGCGCCTCGGGATCAACCGGACATGGGATTCCCGTTGGTTTGCCAATAAGGGTGAATATGGCAAACTTCTGCATGAAGATTTGGTGATCCGCCAGTATCTTGAGAAGGAACTCGCAGCAGCGTCGATTTCCAAGATTGTAATCGAGCGCCCGCATAAGAAATGCCGCGTGAGCGTTCACTCGGCGCGTCCCGGTATCATTATCGGCAAGAAGGGCGCAGATATCGAAAAACTGCGCCGCAAACTCTCCGAGATGACCAATTCGGAGGTGCACATCAACATTGTTGAAATACGCAAGCCGGAACTTGATGCCACCATTGTTGCGCAATCGATTGCCCAGCAATTGGAGCGCCGGGTTGCATTCCGCCGTGCCATGAAGCGTTCGGTTCAGTCGGCAATGCGTCTTGGAGCCCTGGGAATCAGGATCAATTGCGGTGGCCGTCTTGGCGGTGCCGAAATTGCGAGAATGGAATGGTACCGCGAGGGTCGTGTTCCGCTTCATACGCTGCGCGCCGATATTGATTACGGAACAGCTGAAGCCAAAACCGCCTATGGGATTTGTGGCGTGAAGGTGTGGATTTTCAAGGGTGAAATTCTTGAGCATGATCCGATGGCTTCCGAACGCCGAGCACTGGAAGGCCAGGAGCAGGGCGGACAAGGTCAGCGTAGACAGCAATCGCGCGAAAAAGCGTAAATTGAATTAGGAATAAAAAACGATGTTGCAGCCAAAGCGCACAAAATTCCGCAAGCAGTTCAAGGGCAGAATCCACGGAAATGCCAAGGGCGGAACGTCGCTCACATTTGGATCATATGGCCTGAAGGCACAGCAGCCTGAACGCATTACTGCCCGTCAGATTGAGGCAGCCCGTCGTGCGATTACCCGTCACATGAAGCGTGCGGGCCGCGTCTGGATCAGGATATTTCCAGATGTTCCTGTGACTTCGAAGCCCACTGAAGTTCGCATGGGCAAGGGCAAGGGCTCTCCGGAATTCTGGTGTGCCCGCGTCAAGCCAGGAAAGATCATGTTCGAGATTGACGGTGTGAATGAGGAAATTGCTCGCGAAGCGCTACGCCTGGGTGCTGCAAAATTGCCGGTCAAGACCCGTTTCATCGCCCGTGTGGGCGAGTGACGTTTAGAACGAGGATAAAGCCATGAAGGCCTCAGATGTAAGAGCCATGACCGAAGACCAGATCTTCGATGAATTGGCAAAACTGAAGAAAGAGCAGTTCAATCTGCGGTTTCAAAAGGCCAGTGGCCAATTGGAAAACACCATGCGCGTCCGCCAGATCAGGCGTGACATTGCGCGTATTCAAACAATTGCGGCGGAAAAATCCGCGGCTAGCACCAAGGCTTAGGAAATACTGAGATGCCTAAACGAGTCCTTCAGGGAACTGTTGTCAGCGACAAGAACGACAAGACGGTAGTTGTAAAGGTGGAGCGTCGCTTTACGCATCCGCTGTTCAAGAAAACCGTGCGGCGTTCAAAGAATTACAAGGCCCATGACGAGGCAAATGCTCACAAGGTCGGCGATCGGGTTTCCATTGAGGAATGCAAACCGGTATCGCGTGACAAGCGTTGGACCATTGTACAAACACAGGCGTAGTTTTCGGGATTGATATTGCGAAATTCCCGAAACGACACTTACTAGAATAGAAAGTAGCCAGTCATGATTCAGATGCAAACAAACCTCGACGTTGCCGATAATTCCGGCGCGCGCCGTGTTATGTGCATCAAGGTACTGGGCGGTTCCAAACGGAAATATGCCTCGGTAGGTGATGTTATTGTCGTTTCCATCAAGGAAGCCATTCCTCGTGGTCGCGTTAAAAAGGGTGATGTCATGCGCGCTGTTGTCGTGCGTACAGCCAAGGATATTCGCCGGGCTGATGGCAGCGTAATCCGTTTTGACGGAAATGCGGCAGTACTGGTCAACAACAACAAGGAGCCAGTCGGCACCCGTATTTTTGGGCCGGTGCCTCGCGAATTGCGGGCCAAAAATCATATGAAAATCATCTCGCTTGCACCAGAAGTGCTTTGAGAAGCTGGTGAAGTAAGGAAAGTACGATGCAGAAGATTAAAAAGGGCGACAGCGTAGTAGTGCTTGCCGGGAAGGACAAGGGCCGGAGCGGTGAAGTGCTGCAGGTGATGCCCAAGACAGGCAAAGCACTGGTAGGCGGTATCAACATGGTCAAGCGCCATCAGAAACAGAGCGCTGGCCAGGATGGAGGCATCATTTCCAAGGAAGCGCCCATCCAGCTTTCAAACATTGCAATTGCTGATCCAAAGGATGGAAAGGCAACACGCGTTGGAATTAAAATCGCAGAAGACGGCCGCAAGGTTCGCTTCGCCAAACGTTCCGGAGAAATGATCGATGGCTGAAGCAGTCTACATCCCGCGAATGCGCACGCTTTACGATGACGTCGTGCGTACCAAGATGCTCGAGGAATTCGGCTATAAAAATCCGATGGAAATCCCGCGCATTGAAAAAATCGTGCTCAACATGGGTATCGGTGAATCCACGCAGGATTCCAAGAAGCCTCAGATTGCAGCAGATGACCTTACATTGATTGCCGGGCAGAAGGCGGTGGTTACCCGTGCCCGTAAATCTATCGCCACGTTCAAGGTTCGCGAACAAATGCCAATCGGAGCGAAGGTCACGCTGCGCAAGGCAAAGATGTATGATTTTATTGACAGGCTTGTGACAATTGCGTTGCCTCGTGTGCGCGATTTCCGCGGCCTTAATCCAAAGAGTTTTGATGGCAAGGGCAACTTTGCCATGGGTATCAAGGAGCACATTGTCTTCCCGGAGATCAATTACGACAAGGTTGATCAAATCTGGGGGCTGGACGTTATCGTCTGTACGACTGCCAATTCGGATGATGAAGCGCGCGCATTGCTGCGTCACTTCAATTTTCCGTTCCGGCAGTAACGGCAAGCGAAATAGAGGAAATCTCAAATGGCAAAAAAGAGTGCCGTCGAAAAAAACAATCGCCGTGCAAGACTGACCGATCAGTAC
>JBPCWJ010000010.1:0-9905 GCA_051009635.1 Rhizobiaceae bacterium | reverse complement strand
CCATATCGGCTTGTATGCCTATAAGCGGGAAGCATTGGAAAAATTTGTTTTGCTTCCTCCTTCGACGCTTGAAATGCGTGAGAGGCTTGAACAATTGCGGGCAATCGAGGCAGGCATGCGCATCGACGCAACAATCGTTGATGTTGTGCCGGTAGGAGTGGATACGCAAAATCAGCTTGATCAGGTTCGGCGTATCATGCACGAGAAGAAAGAAAATAACGTTTAAGGCCAGATAATTGCGCCGGGAATAAAATTAATGCCAGAAATCAGCAAGAGAACCGGCCGCATGGCCTTTCAGGGTGAGCCGGGCGCGAATTCCGATACCGCCATCAGAAACATCTATCCGGGAATGGAACCTGTACCCTGCACCTCGTTTGAGGATGTGTTTGTATCCATGGAGTCGGGCAAGGTGGATCTGGCAATGATCCCGATCGAGAACACCATTGCCGGAAGGGTGGCTGATATCCATCACCTGCTTCCCCAAAGCGATGCCCACATTATTGGCGAATATTTTCTGCCGATACATTTTCATTTGATGACGCTGCCCGGCGTGGAAGTTGATGATATCGAGACGATTTACTCCCACGTTCATGCACTGGGACAGTGTCGCAACATCATTCGCCAACATGGTTGGAATTCCGTCGTTGGTGGCGATACAGCCGGTTCGGCACGTTTTGTCTCCGAAAGGGGCCTGAAGAATGCAGCCGCACTGGCGCCCCGGCTTGCAGCAGAGCTATACGGCCTGGAAATCCTTCGTGAGAATGTCGAGGATGCTTCCCACAACACGACCCGTTTTGTTGTTTTGTCGCGCCAGGCGGAATGGACTCAGGCAGGCGGCGGCCCCGTTATGACAAGCTTCCTGTTTCAGGTCCGGAACCTTCCCGCAGCATTGTACAAGGCCATGGGAGGGTTCGCGACAAATGGCGTCAACATGACAAAACTGGAAAGCTACCAGCTTGGTGGTTCTTTTTCAGCAACCCAGTTTTTCGCCGATGTCGAAGGGCATCCGGAAGATGTGCCGGTTTCAAATGCCTTTGAGGAATTGAAATTCTTCTGCAAGGATTTTCGTATTCTGGGCGTTTATCCACAGGCTGGGGCGCGTTGATTTAGGCGCAACCCTTTGGGGCTGGCTCAGCTATTGACCCAGTCCCGGATCAGCGTATGGGCAATAGCCTTGGTTGGCGGGCATTTAAAGCCTTCGGGATGTTCGTCAGCAATCATCAATCTGACTTCATCCCGGCTGAACCACCGGCAATCCTCCAGTTCGTTGCGATCAAACTTCACTTCATCGCTAACCGCTTCCCCATAGGTTCCGATCATCAGGGAATGGGGGAATGGCCAGGGCTGGCTGGCGTGATATCTGACGCGGCGAACTTCGATACCGCTTTCCTCACGTGTTTCCCGGCGTACTGCTGCCTCAATCGTCTCGCCCGGTTCAATGAAACCGGCTAGCGTTGAATACCAGAAAGGCTGGAAATGCGGACTGCGTCCAAGCAGACAATTCTCACCGTCAGTCGTAAGCATGATCACCACAGGATCGGTACGCGGGAAAATCTTGTGATCACAGTTTGGACAGTCTCGCCGGAACCCGCCTATTTTACTATGGCTCTCGGTGCCACACCTTCCACAAAACCGGTTTGTCTCGTGCCAATGCAGCAAACTCGCAGCACCTGCACAGGCACCCGCCTCATGGTCTGCAACCGAGGAGGAGTAGAGCAATGCGCGCATGTCATAGAGATGAAAAGGTTCGTCCAGACCTTCTTCGGCAATATTCGCCGGTGCAGCCAGCCTCGGTGCATTTTCGTGTGTACCCAGGAATACAGCCTTGCCAATCTCGACATCAAATGCGGCAATGTCGGCCCGGCTAAAGGTCGCAGTCGGATAATCTCCCTTCTTGACCAGTATCTTTCCGCTGGCAAAGACATGAAACCGGTGTTCAGGATGTTCAAGTGCGGCGGGCAATGATTCCTCATCCCGGCTTTCAGAATCACTTTCCAGCACATTCTGTCCGAACCCGACAAACTGGCTTGGCTCGGGAAAGGTGTTGTCAAACTCAATTGCCATGAAATTTCCTGTGTTTAGACCAGAAAGGGCTTCAGGCCTTTCTCAAGATCAGCCAATAATCGTTCACAATCTGATTTCTCATATGGCACAGCTTCACCGTGACCCCAAATTGGACCGGGCCAATTTGCATCACCTTCATTGCGGGCAACCACATGGATATGGAGCTGATCGACAATATTCCCGATTGCGGCGGTATTGATCTTCCGGCAATTGGAATATTGCTTCAGGAATTGCGCAACCCGGGATGATTCCAAAGCTGATTGAACAATGTCCCCCTCGACGAGATCATGTATCTCGGTGATCCCTGTCCGGCGTGGCATCAATGTCAACCAGAGCCAGCGGCTATCATCAACAAGCCGGACATGGGACACTCTCATGTTTCCTATTTCCAGGCTGGCACTCTCAAGCCGGGCATCAAGTTTCCACTTCATTTCATCATTCCTGAACGAATCTTTTTCCAAAGCTTGCATTATTCGACAGAAAAGACGATATCTGCCGATGGAAGGTTGGTGGTGGACGTGCGCCTCGCCAACCTGGTCAGGTCCGGAAGGAAGCAGCCACAACGAGTAGTGTCCGGGTCACCTTAAGCCAGCCTTCCACCCATTCCAGGATTGCCTTGATGTCAACTACTCCATGGCCAGATATTGCATGGAATTATGAGCAAATTTTCCGCGCACCGGTACAAGCATTACAAAAAACAGCTATAGTCGTGCAATGACGGAATCATCAGGTACAGATAAAGCCACATATCAGGTATTGGCCCGCAAATACCGGCCCCAGAACTTTGATGATCTGATCGGGCAGGAACCGATGGTCGTCACCCTTACCAATGCATTCAAGACAGGCCGCATCGCCCAGGCCTATATGCTTACCGGAGTACGCGGTGTCGGCAAGACAACCACCGCCCGGATTCTTGCAAAGGCATTGAACTATGAACGCGAAGGCATTGATGCGCCTGTGATTGATGTTAGCGAGGAAGGTGAGCATTGCAGGGCGATCATTGAGGGCCGGCATGTCGATGTGATCGAGATGGATGCGGCATCCCACACCGGTATTGACGACATTCGCGATATCATTGAGTCTGTCCAGTACGCTCCTGCCATTGCCCGCTACAAGGTCTATATCATCGACGAAGTGCATATGCTGTCCCGCAATGCGTTCAACGGTCTGTTGAAGACACTCGAAGAGCCGCCTGCGCATCTGAAATTTATTTTCGCAACTACTGAAATCCGGAAAGTGCCGGTAACGGTCCTGTCGCGCTGTCAGCGGTTTGATTTGCGCAGGATTGATACCAGCCTCCTTTCTGAACATCTGGCAGGGATCGCGGAGAAGGAGAGTGTGGAAATTGATGTCGATGCAAGGGCATTGATTGCGCGGGCTGCAGAAGGCTCGGTGCGTGATGCGCTATCCATTATGGATCAGGCAATTGCACACGGCGCTGGCAAGGTCGAGGCATCAGCGGTTCGATCCATGTTGGGACTTGCCGACAGGGCCCGGATAATCGACTTGTTCGAGCAGGTCATGTCGGGCGACATCACCGCTGCGCTGGGTGAAATCAAGGATCAGTATGATACCGGCGCAGATCCTGCGGTAGTCATGAGCGATTTGGCCGATTTCATCCATTTTGTGACCCGTATCAAATATGTTCCCGCAGCGGCCGAAGATGTTTCGCTGCCTCAGAGCGAACGCGAGCGTGGGGCAAAGTTTGCCAGCGAATTATCTGTGAGGGTGCTTGCTCGTGCCTGGCAAATTCTGGTCAAGGGTATTGAAGAGATTCAACGCAGCGAACGTCCTTTGGCCGCCGCCGACATGGTTCTGGTGCGGCTAACCCACGCTTCCTCGCTCCCGGCACCGGATGATTTGATCAAGCAGCTTGAAGGAGCATCCGGCAAAGGTCAGGCCACTGGCAAGCCTGCCTCCAACGGAAGCGCGCCATCGGCAAGTGGCCTAAATGCGGGCAATGTTTCTCCGCCATCTCCGGCGTCCCCACAAAACTCTGCCGCTGGCGATCCACGGGGTAGCGCCACGAAAATGCAGATATCTTCCGGGGCAGGTTCCAATATAGCAAGCAGGCCGGTGGAGGCGCCCGATACTTCCCCGCAGGAAAAACCGGTACTCACGCTGAACAGTTTTGACGAACTGATCTATCTGGCCGAAGACAAGCGTGATCTTAAAATTCGGACGCTGTTGCGCAAGAATGTGCGGCTGGTGAATTTTTCTGACGGACGCATGGAGATCAATCTTGCTGGCAACCCGCCACCGGATTTTGTTTCCGAACTGGGCAAAAAACTGAATGCCTGGACCGGCAAACGCTGGACATTGACCGTCAGTCGCGAGGGTGGCGAACCCTCGATAGAAGAGCGGGAGATTGCGGAAGCTGGAGAGCGGCAAGACGCTGCGCGAAGTGATCCGGCGGTTGATGCTTTGCTGAAACAGTTTCCCGGCGCACGCATCATTGATGTGCGTGTACGTGAAGATGAACCGGCCATTAGTGACGAACAGGAAGATGACGAGGACCGGTTGGATTAATTTTTGGATTGAGCCTGATTAAATCTTCAAACAATAGAACGGCATAATACCGTCTTGGAGCACTAAAGATGAAAAACATTCTAGGCCTTATGGGCCAGGTCAAGGAAATGCAGGCCAAGATGGCCGATATGCAAGCCGAGATGCAATCGCTTGAAGAAACCGGCACAGCAGGCGGCGGGTTGGTCAGCGTTACATTGAACGGTAAGGGAGAGGTTCAGGCGGTTGGTATTGACCCTTCACTGTTAAAGCCGGAAGAGGCCGAAATTATCGAAGACCTCATCATGGCGGCCCACAATGAAGCAAAGTCGAAGATCGAGGCCCTGATGGCAGAAAAAACTGCAGAATTAACCGAGCGGCTTCCAATACCACCAGGCATGAAATTGCCATTCTGATAACCATGTCAAAACGCGTTACAGGCCCGGAAATTGAAAGGCTGATCCAGCTATTGTCACGCCTGCCCGGTCTTGGTCCACGGTCGGCAAGGCGAGCGGCACTTCACCTGATCAAGAAGAAGGATCAACTACTGGTTCCGCTTGCATCCGCTGCCGCAGAGGCTGCAGAAAAAGTCACAATATGCTCGATCTGCGGAAATGCCGACACATTAGACCCATGCACGATATGCAGTGATCCAAGGCGGGATCAGTCAACAATAATCGTGGTCGAGGATATCGCCGATCTTTGGGCTTTGGAGCGCGCCGGTGTCATGCAGGCGAGCTATCATGTACTTGGCGGCACCCTGTCCCCGCTTGATGGTATCGGGCCGGAAGAACTCAACATTGCGGGTCTGGTTGACCGGGTAAGTGCAGCCGGAAGCGTGGTTTCCGAGATCATTATCGCTGTCAACGCCACGGTCGAAGGCCAGACAACTGCGCACTATATTGCTGATCAGCTCGAAGGGTCGGATGTCAAGATTTCCAGGCTTGCTCATGGTGTGCCTGTAGGTGGGGAACTGGATTATCTCGATGAAGGTACCCTTTCCGCTGCAATGCGCAGTCGCGGCAGTTTTTGATTATTGGTCAGGCGCTAATGTCCTGTACCCAACATCCCGGTTTTTACAGAGTAGTCTACAGCAATCTGGTAATCAGGATCATCATCTGACTCGATCATCAACTGACCTGCCTTGTTCAGCAGTTTGTGGCAATCACGCGACAAATGACGCAACTGAAGTGATTTGCCATTGGCCTTGTACTTTGCAGCAATGGCCTCAATTGCTTGCAATGCTGATTGATCGGCAACACGGCTGTTCATGAAATCGACTATGACGAGCGGGGGATCACCTGCCGGGTCAAAAACTTCAAGAAAACCATCGACGGAACCAAAGAAAAGTGGCCCATCGAATTGATAGACCTTGGCACCTTCTGGCGTAGTATGGGTATTGGCACGGATACGGATCGCATTTGACCAGGCATAGGCGAGTGCAGAAACAATCACGCCGACAACTACCGCAATGGCAAGATCAGCTGCCACAGTTACCGCAGTTACGAGAACGATCACGAAAGCATCAGTGCGCGGAATACGGCGCATGATCTTCAGGCTTTGCCATGCGAAGGTACCGATAACCACCATGAACATCACTCCAACGAGTGCTGCCAATGGTATCTGCTCAATCAAGCTCGATGCATACAGGATGAAGACAAGAAGGAATAAAGCTGCCGCGATTGCTGAAATCCGTGTGCGTCCTCCTGATTTTACATTGATCATTGACTGACCAATCATGGCGCAACCACCCATTCCACCAAAAAAACCGGTAACCGTATTGGCTGCACCTTGTGCAAGACATTCACGGGATGCTCCGCCTGTTTTTCCGGTTATTTCTCCGACAAGGTTAAGGGTCAGCAAGCTCTCAATTAGACCAATCGCAGCAAGGATAAGGGCATAGGGAAAGATGATCTCCAAAGTTTCCAGATTTAACGGAACCATCGGAATGTGAAAGGATGGAAATCCGCCTTGTATTGACGCCAGATCACCTACACGAGGGACATCAATTCCAAAGGCGATGACCAGGCCGGCGACAATGCCAATCGCCGCCAGTGGTGCAGGGATGATTTTGGTAATCTTTGGAAACAGCCAGATGATTGCCATGGTCAATGCGACCAGACCTAACATGACAACCAACGGAAATCCTGCCATCCATTGACTGGTGCCGTCAGGTTCAATGGTCTTGAACTGGGATAGCTGAGCCAGAAAAATGACAATTGCCAGACCGTTGACGAAGCCAAGCATAACCGGGTGCGGCACGAGGCGCATGAATTTGCCGAGCCGGAAAACACCTGCCAGGATTTGCAATATGCCCATCAATACCACAGTAGCGAACAGGTACTCTACACCATGATCGGCAACCAGCGCCACCATGACAACAGCCAATGCACCGGTGGCACCTGAAATCATTCCCGGACGGCCGCCCATGATTGCAGTTATAAAGCCGACAAGGAATGCCGCGTAAAGCCCAGCCAACGGATGAACGCCGGCAACAAATGCAAAGGCGACCGCCTCTGGAACCAATGCCAGGGCAACAGTCAGACCGGAAAGAACTTCGGTTTTAATTTGTGCCGCCGTCAGGCGGTTGGAAGTGGAGCGGTCTCGATCAGCAAATGGAAGGCGCTTGGCAAAACCTGCCAATGATGGTTGTAACAAGAATATCTATCCACAGTTAGGGAGATCAAGAACACGGTGATCCGTATTCAAACGGCATCACAAAACTGTCGGCCGTTGGTCGAACCATTAGAATAGTTATCGCTAACATGCAATGCCGGTACGGGCAAAATGTCTGCATGGGAGCTATGCAAATGAGCAATGGCTATCGCGTATTTTTTTGAGCATGGATACGCGATTGTTATTCGACTGCCTTTAACCTGGGTTCCTCGACTGCATTAGCTTCATCAAATTCGAGGTCTGAAATCCTGGCACCTCGCCTTGTAACCTTGGAAGATGAAATAAGGATATCTTCAACATCCTTCTGTGCCTGCCCGAAATGCTGGGCAAGTTTGCGTACCCGCTCGTCCAGCCGTCCTACGTCCTCCATCAGGCGAACAACCTCTCCCTGGATCAGATGAGCCTGCTCACGCATTCTGTGATCCTTGAGGACGGATTGAATAACCTGGATCGACAACATCAGCAGCGAGGGGGAGACGATGACGACTCGAGCTTTCTGCGCCTTGGTGACGATGCCTTCATAGCTCTCATATATCTCCGCAAAGACCGATTCTGACGGTACAAACATGAAGGCAGTATCCTGTGTTTCGCCGGTAATGCGATATTTCTCTGATATTGCCTTTATGTGTTCTTCAACATCACGGCGAAATTGCTGTTGTGACGATTTTGCCATTTCCTCTGTTTCGGCGGACCGAATTGCATTCCAGGATTCAAGCGGAAACTTTGCATCCACCACCAGTGGCGGAGTGTCATTTGGCATGTGAATCAGACAGTCGGGGCGTTTTCCATTCGACAAGGTTGCTTGAAACTCATAGCCATTTGCCGGCAGCCCGTCGCTGACAATGGCAGCCATTCTAGCTTCACCAAACGCGCCGCGTGTCTGCTTGTTGGAAAGAATATTTTGTAATTCGACCACCTGACCGGCCAGCGTGGTTATGTTGGACTGCGCAGAGTCGATCACCGCCAGCCGTTCCTGCAATTGCGTCAGGCTCTGATTGGTGGACTTTGTTGTTTCACTGATTGACTGCCCGATGCGTCCGGTCATGGATTCCAGTCGTTCATTGACCGCGCGCATCATGTCGGATTGTCTGTTTGAGAACACTTCCGAAAGCGTCTGCATCCTTCCGGTCAACTCGTTCTGGCTAGCAACCAGCGCGGCCATCCGCGCTTCCGCCTCTCTTGCCTGTTCTTCTGCTACCGCAATCGCGGCAGCGCGCTTTTTACCATTGCGCCAGGCGTTAAACAGCCAGATGACGACTAGAACGATAACAAGTACCCCGACGCCGCCCAGCATTTCGCCAAGGCTTATCGGACGATTTCCAAAGGTAAGGATCGTTTCATTAAAAAACGGGCTGAAGCTGATTCCATCATTCTGCATCGGGAAAGTTTAGCTGATTCCCCATGAGAACAAAACAGGAATAAGAAACAAGTGACTCCAGCCTTCAAGCGCTTGACCCGCTCGCGCGCAACTCTTATTTGAAACGCGAGAGGCATTCATGGCAATTAAAGAGATCATTCACATTCCGGATCCCGTGCTGCGGGAGACTTCCAAACCGGTCGAGCGTGTAGACGACGATGTTCATCGTCTGCTCGATGACATGGCCGAAACCATGTATGACGCGCCGGGCATTGGCCTTGCGGCTATCCAGATTGGAATTCCTTTACGTGTTGTGACAATCGATGTCGCCAAACGTCAGGCGGATGAAGAAGGACCTGCAGACGAGCAAACGGATTCGCAATCGGCGGACACAGCCGCAGGCGCAGGGGACGAAGCCGATGAGCAGCCGCGCGAGACAATCTTCATGATCAACCCGAAAATTCTGAAATTTGAAGATGAGCCGTCCGTCTATGAGGAGGGATGCCTGTCCATCCCCGAATTTTTTGCCGAGGTTGAAAGACCGGCTGGATGCACCGTTTCCTATCTCGACCGGGACGGAAAGGAACAGATTATTGACGCCACCGGTATTCTTTCCACCTGTGTCCAGCACGAACTTGACCATCTTGACGGCCTGCTGTTCATCGACAAGCTTTCGCGGTTGAAGCGGGACATGGTTGTCCGCAAGTTCACCAAGATCGCAAAGCAGAATGGCAAGCTTCCTTCCAAGCGTATGGTCGGTTGATAGTTCACATTTCCTGATAACTAAATGACCGGAAGGTCAGACATGCCACTTCGCATCATATTTATGGGAACGCCGGATTTCTCAGTGCCGGTACTTACCGCCCTTATCGGACAAGGTCACGAGATTGTGGCGGTCTACAGCCAGCCCCCGCGCCCTGCCGGCAGGGGAATGGAACCCAGAAAGTCTCCGGTCCATCTCAAGGCGGAAGAGTTCTCACTTTCCGTTTTTACTCCATCGAGCCTGCGCGATCCAATTGAGCAGGAGAAATTCGCAGCTCACAATGCAGATTTGGCGGTTGTGGTGGCCTATGGCTTGATTTTGCCATTGGCGATCCTCGAAGCACCCCGGCTTGGCGCATATAATGTTCATGCCTCACTACTTCCGCGCTGGCGTGGTGCAGCACCCATCCAGCGTGCGATCATGGCAGGCGACCGGCAAAGCGGAGTAGCCAGCATGAAAATGGATGAGGGGCTTGATACCGGACCAGTAGCTTTGGTTGAACAGGTGGCGATTGGACCTGACATGAATGCAGGTCAATTA
>JBPCWJ010000009.1:0-2921 GCA_051009635.1 Rhizobiaceae bacterium | reverse complement strand
CTTGTGCTTGCGCATAGGAGAGTTTTGCTGCCGACTTCATCCAGATGCGATCGAATTTCTGGTTCAGTTTACGACCTGACTTGTCAAATGTCATGAAACAGGCAAGGGCAGGTCGATCTTGCGATTCTCGCAGCGAACACAGGTCCGTTGACAGGCGTTCGGGCAACATGGGAACGACACGATCGGGAAAGTATACCGAGTTGCCCCGGACTCTGGCTTCCTTGTCGATCGCTGAAGCGTAGTGCACATATGCCGCGACATCGGCAATCGCAACGACTATCCTGAAACCACCCTTGTTTTGTGGGTCATCATCCGGCGCCGCCCATACGGCATCATCATGATCGCGCGCATCCACCGGATCGATTGTTACCAGCGGAACATCCCGCAGATCAGTCCGGCCCTTTGGCGGCCTGAGCTGTTTCAAGGCGTTGACTGCCGGTTCTACAGCCTGTGAAAATTGATCGGGGATACCGTGCTGATGAATTGCTATCAGTGAAATGTTGTTCTGATCCGCAGCGTCGCCCAGTCGCTCCACAATACGCACCCTGGATGAACCGCGCCCGAATTTCCGGATTATTTCTGCGCGTACCAGCTCACCTTTTTGTGCTCCGGCGCTATCGCCACTATCAACTTCAAACTCCTGCTTGTCTTTTCGATGTGCTGACAGCACCCGCCCGATGCCGCCGGTTGCGGGCTGGTACACGCCGACCACATTGCCCGTTGCGCCGGGCAGTCGACGAATGATCCGCGCTTCATAAGGGTAGGTTTCATCACTGGTCGGAGAAATACGACACAAGAGGTGATCACCGATACCGGGAGGTCTTGCCGGCGATGAACGGTTGCGCTGACCGCGCGCAATGACAATTACCTTTGGTGGTTTTTCATTTTCACGAGCCCACTCTGCCGGTTCACCGACTAGCTCCCCATCAGAATCCAGTTTCGTGATGCGAATGACAGTCACCGGCGGCAGGCCGGATGCATCCGACATTCGTTTGCGACGGGTTGCAATCTGGCCATCTTCGGCCATTTTGCGGAGAAGCTTCTTAAGCTCAATTCGCTCGGCGCCCTTGATTCCAAACGCTCGTGCAATTTCACGCTTTCCCACTTTTGCGTCTGCCGTGTTTAGGAACTCAAGGATTTGCTCAGGCGACGGCAAGCCCCGGCTGCGAGCCATATCAACCTTCTGCTTTCGTCACGGTTTTTTTGGCTGCTGACTTCCTGGAAGCTTTTTTTGCGGGTTTTTTCTTTGCCGTCTTCTTTTTAGCCTTGCTGCTGCTCTTGGCTGCAATCAGATCAATGGCCTGCTCCAGGGAAACATCTTCAGGCGACAGATCCTTCGGCAGAGTCGCGTTCACTTTGCCAAATTTCACGTAAGGCCCATATCGCCCATCCATTACCAGTAAATTGCCGCCACCATCCGGGTGAGCACCCAGATCTTTCAGGGCACTTTGCTGACCACGATTGCCCCGGCTGGCAACTTTCTCTGCGATCAGGTCTACGGCACGGTTAAGGCCTACGTTGAAGATTTCCTCGAAATCACTCAAATTTGCATAGACCCGCTCATGAAGCACAAACGGACCGTATCTACCCAGACCGGCGGTAATCGGCTTGCCGCTTTCGGGATGTAAGCCAACCTCACGCGGCAGCGACAAAAGCCGCAAAGCAAACGGCAAATCGATTTCATCCGGCTTGACTGATTTCGGAATGGAGGAACGCGGCGGTTTGCTTCCGTCTTCGGATTTGCCTAGTTGAACATATGGCCCGAAACGGCCATCATGCCTGGTCACCGGCAGCCCGGTTTCCGGGTCCTGACCCAGCAAAATCCCATCGGCCGGAACCAGTGAGTTGTCGCAGTCGCCCGAGGCGCCGAGTTGCTTGGTAAACCGGCACTCAGGATAGTTTGAACAACCTATGAAGGCGCCGAATTTTCCGAGCTTCAGCGACAGCTGGCCATTCTCGCAAGACGGACACGCCCGGCGGTGAGTGCCATCGTCGCGTTCAGGGAAGACATGATTTTCCAGCAAGTCATTGAGAGCGTCCAGTACATGAGTGACGCGCAATTCCTTGGTTTCGTCAATCTGACTGGAAAAATCTAGCCAGAAATCGCTCAACAATTGCTTCCAGTTCTTGTTTCCCGCCGATACCAGGTCAAGTTGTTCCTCCAGATCGGCGGTAAAATCGTACTGGACATAGCGTTTGAAGAACGACTCGAGAAACGCCGTCACCAGTCGGCCCTTGTCTTCGGGGATCAATCGCTTGGCATCCATGTGGACATAGCCACGATCCTTCAGCACGGTCAAAATGGCGGTATAGGTCGACGGTCGACCAATGCCCAACTCTTCCATCCGCTTGATAAGCGAGGCTTCGGAATACCGAGGCGGCGGCTCCGTGAAATGCTGCACCGGTTCAATCTTGCGCGCGCCGACGACATCTCCTTTGATCAGTTGCGGAAGGCGCTTGTCATCTTCTTCCTCAGTGTCGTCTTTACCCTCTTCATACACCTTCAGAAAACCGTCGAATTTCAGTACGGATCCGGTGGCGCGCAATGAGTATTTTTGGCCGTCGTTGCCGGTGGTGATGATGTCAGCGCTGGTGCGTTCGAAATCTGCACTTTCCATTTGGCTTGCCATCGTGCGTTTCCAGACAAGAGCATAGAGCGCATATTGATCTGCATCCAACGCGCTGCGGACCTGCTCGGGCGACCGGGAAAGTTCCGTCGGACGGATCGCTTCATGGGCTTCCTGTGCATTCTTGGCCTTGGATTTGTATATCCTCGGTGCAGACGGCAGATAGGGTTCGCCATATGTTGACTGAATTACGTTGCGCGCTGCTGCTATGGCTTCATTTGCCATCTGAACGCCATCAGTACGCATATAGGTAATAAGGCCGGTTACCTCGCCATTGATGGTGACACCTTCATA
>JBPCWJ010000008.1:0-4614 GCA_051009635.1 Rhizobiaceae bacterium | reverse complement strand
TGTCATGACAGAACAGGGAGAAACCCTGTACCGGACCGCCCACGATGTGTTGTTGAAACTGGATGCAGTTAAAAACAAGCTGACGGATTCCACCGAACGTCCGGAAGGAAGGCTTCGCGTAACAACTACCGTAGGATTGGGAACCAGCTGGCTGACAAGCCGTGTCCATGAATTCATGGAACTCTATCCCGATGTTCAACTGGAACTGATCCTCGAAAACGGCGAACTGGACCTGTTCACCCGTGAGGCCGATTGTGCCATCTGGTTCAGAAAACCATCTCAGGGAGAACTGATCCAGCGAAGGCTGTTTACGGTACATTTCCATGTCTACGCCTCCCCCGCCTACGTCAAGCGGCATGGGCAGCCCCGGAGCGTCGAGGATCTGGATAACCATCGCATTGTTACCTTTGGCGAAAATCTGCCTTCCTATCTGGCGGGACTGAACTGGCTGGAAACAGCCGGCAGGGCCCCAAGCCAGCACCGCACACCCGTGTTTTCGGTCAACAATCTGATGGCATTGCGTAAGGTCGTTGAAGCTGGCACCGGTATTGCCGTCTTGCCGGACTATATCGTCGAAGACCGCCACGCACTCGTTCAGCTGATCCAGAATGCTGAAGTTCCAAGCTTTGAGACCTACTTCGTCTATGCAGAGGCAATGCGCCCGTCTGCCAGGCTAAAGGTCTTTCGGGACTTTCTGGTTTCAAAATCCAGACAATGGCAATTTTGACCACGTAAATTCGGTTATGCTTGATCCTGCAGATGCGATGGAACGGGTGTGCAAAATATTGAATAATAATTCCGGTACTTATTCTTGATTACACTACCAAATGACGTAGTTGTTCGCCCGGACCTACTTTGACGCGTGATTCGAAATTGGAAAAAATTTTGCGATATAGGAAGTTTTCAACAAAGTGCCTTCTCAAATTCGTTGCAAAATAGCAACAAATATTAACAGTCTGTTAATTTCCCTTTTGCTTACTATTTTTGCATCGCCATTTTTGTTGATTGAATTATGCCTTAATAATCAGCAAGTTGTGTGATTTTCAATCAAGGATATTGCTTAAAAATTGTTAGCTATGCAAAAAACGCATAGCTGTACTGCACTTTGTGGTATTGCAGTATTCGCAAGCAATCACCACAACAGTTATAGTTGGTTTTGTACAGTTGCTATTTTCCTCCTCCCGGCAACTGATGCAGTCAACTGTTCCCCTCTTGAAGGTTTGTTTATCGTAACCTTCCAACTGATAGCCGGGCACCATGCCCGGCTTTTTTTGTTTACATGGCATCGACCGGCTCAACGAACTGCCTGTATCTTTCTCAGCCACGAAATATGGATGTCCAATTGGACCGAATAGCCGTCTGAAAATGTGATGATTAATTGGCGGAATGCCTGACAAAATCTGCTTGATATTTCCTAGTGCTTGGAAACAACAGCGCCTTCAGATCTAATCTCGTCCTTGGATGCGCAAAGATTGCTCATCCTTGAACGCCACCAGGTGCTCTTCTTGGGATTGGGTAGATCTCCACACTGGGTCACGCTGGCAATGTTCCGCGGTATACGCACGATTGGGTCAGCAGTACGGTCACGCTCCAGAAGCGTGTTGGCCTTTCCGGTGCCAAAAGAGTAACGTAATCCTAGCCACGCACCATGGTAATCATCTTCACCGGTTTCTGCCTCACCAAAGATACTCCAGCCACTCGTACTCTCCGGCATATATTCGAAACTGATATTGCCGACATTTCCGCGTGATGTCAGGCGGTGGCCGATCGAGCCCCGAAAATTATCCGTAAAGTAATAGGACAGATCAACTTCGTCTACGATTTGCGTGTAGACATGTTGCCCGTATTGTTTTCCGACAAATACATCCAGGGTAAATCTGTCCATATACAGAGATGCCTCGAACCCTGTACGGCCTGCATGTTCTGGGTTCACATAGCCCCAATCACCATAAATACCAAACATGCCGATACTCGGATCACGCCAGAATAAATGGAGACCTGCCGCAGCGCTGGTATAATCAGAACGGTATTTGCCGATACCCAGGTCAAGCTGGGCACCAAACTGGCTGAAATAGGGGATCGGCGCGGAAGCTGACAGCACAAACATGTGGTTGGAATGACCACCGATGGCACCGCCTAATACACTTGCCTTGAAATTGATCCCGTCAACGGCTGGTTGCTGCGAATGGATCGGTGTCGGATCCAGCATTTCTGGTGACATATCAAGCGTATCAGCCGCATGCGCAGTTGCTGCCATGGAAGCCGCAAGAGCGAATGTTCCAACAGTGTGTCTGAAGACAGGACTGAATTTAAAATTAATTGCCATTAAAAATATTACCACCAGCTGACCGCTAAATTTCTAGCCAGTCGGAAATTACCAAGCAATGCCAATGACACCGCTTCTGCGTAACAATATGCAATCAAAAGGCAATTATTGATATTTTTCCGGCCACTGCGTCAGATTGGTCACACTTTGTTGAAGAAATTGGTGACCATTGGCTGGTGCTTCGGCGCGAAGCGGGCTCCACGCCGAATCAAGCTTGTCAGGCCGCGTTGCTACGTGAATTTTCGGCCAGAACTGCCTCTGCTCCCCTTCCGGTCAACTCGGCCATATGATCAAACTCACTGGCATAGCTGGCCGTTCCTGCAGTCGCAGAACGCAACTCGATGATCAAATCGCCTAAATCCGCCATGGGAATGAGTGATTCAACCTGATCCCAGCCATTCCATCCAGGCCTGGCGTCATAGCCAAGAATTCGACCGCGCCTTTGCGGAATCAACGCCGTAATCTTCGCTGTGCTTTCCGATGGGGTGTAGATCGTGACCTTCATGATCGGCTCAAGCAGGACGGGAGAACATGCACCCATGGCTTCACGCATTGCAAGCTTGCCAGCCATCTGGAACGCCATGTCCGATGAATCGACATTATGATAGGAGCCATCACTAAGGTTCACGGCAAGGTCTACCAACGGGAATCCGAGCGGTCCGGATTTGAGGAACTCGCGAATTCCGGTTTCGACCGACGGAATATACTGCTTTGGCACCACGCCACCGGTGATCGTGTCAGTAAACTGAAAGCCCTCGCCACGACTAAGCGGCCTGATCTCCAGCACAACATCGCCATATTGACCATGACCGCCGGATTGCTTTTTGTGCCTGCCTCGTTGGGTTGTCCCCTTCCTTATTGTCTCCCGATACGGAATTCTGGGCTGCCCATGCTCCACTGGTATCTGATATTTTCCCTCAAGCCGTTCAATCGATACACGCATGTGCATTTCGCCCTGGCCTGCCAGAACGATCTCACCATTATCCGCATCATGAATGACCTGCAGGGACGGATCTTCCTCAACCAGCTTTCTAAGCGCAGCCGACAGCTTCACATCATCCTTGCGGTTTTTGGGTTGCAGGGAAATCGAGTAGACAGGCGCCCCTTTATCGACGCCCAAGGCATCAGAAACGGCGTCCTTTCCACCTGACAGCCACTCGCCGGTCACCGCATTTTCAAGCTTACCAAGAACGACCGTTTCACCAGATTCAGCATTCGAGACCGAATTCATGGTTTTGCCAACCGGTTTTGAAATACCCGATATCCGCTGTGATTTATCGTCCTGACCTATGAGATCCGATCCGTCCTTTAACGAGCCATTCAAGACACGAACGACTGATTGCTTGCCACCATGCGTGGTGTGAATTGTCTTGGCCACCACGGCAATTGGTGCATCTGACTTTTCAAATCCAAGACGTTCCACCGTGTCTTCGAGGCCAGGGCAGTCATGACGAATTACCTTGAGGAGCCGCAGAACACCATTGCTCTTGTCGGCAGTACCGATGAGTACCGGCGTCACATGCCCTGCGCGCAAATCTGCCGACAGATCATCAAAAACCTGATCGCGCGGCGGCTCAATGTCTTCGAGAAGTTCCTCCATCAGCGCATCATCGTGATCGGCCAATGTTTCCAGCATGGAAAATCGTGCCTCAACCTCCCTGGCCATTTCATCGCTGGGAATTTCGGTGACTTCGCTTTCAGCGTGCTCGCGATAGACATAGGCACGTTCCAGCGCCAGATCGATCGACCCGACGATTATTCCATCCTGCCTGAGTGGAATTTGCCGCAACAGCAATGGCTGCGTACTTACCGGTTGCAGAAGCTGCAACGTGTCACGCACGCCCAACTCGGCCTTGTCGATCTTGTTGAGGAATAGCATGCGCGGAATACCGCGCTCATCCAGTTTCTGAAAAATTAGCTGAAGTGCCGGTATTTTTGCTGCATCCGGCTCGGTTACCACGATTGCCGCATCACATACCGATAATATTGCATCGGCTTCCTGCGCAAACTCCACCGAACCCGGACAGTCAATAAATGCAATCTCTTCACCCATGAAATTGGTGACTGCTGCTGTCGCCTCTATGCTCATCTGATGGGATTTCGCCTCCGGTGAGGCATCTCCGACGGTTTGCCCATTTCCCGTCGCCTGCTGTTTGTCTATCGCGCCCGTTCGCGCCAATATTGCTTCTAGAAGGGTTGTCTTGCCGCTCGCGAATGGGCCCACCAACGCAATACATCTGGGCCCGCCCACTCTGCCGTTGCCATCTGCCATGACCGTACCTCCCGCC
>JBPCWJ010000007.1:0-3374 GCA_051009635.1 Rhizobiaceae bacterium | reverse complement strand
GGAGTGGGTGTAGGATTGCTGCTTGGTAGTGCTATTGCCAATCGCGGATATTATCGTGGTACCACCTATCCGCCTGCAGGAGCTTATGCGACGCCGGTTTATCAACCCACCTGCTATTGGGAACGGCGCCAATTTTATGATGCCTATCGTGGCACATACTGGAAGCGCGTGCAGGTTTGCAGCTAATCCCATGAAATAAATTTAAAAAAGGCGGGAAATTACCCGCCTTTTTTCTTTGGTGCTTGAATCCAGATAATCAATCCCCATATGAACTTGGTCAGAGACTTGAACCACCTCATGACCTCCAGAATTCCCAAAAAGAACAGCCTGGCCATAAGCCAGGTTTTCTTTTGTCTGCTCAAGAGAGACTTCAAGCGTAGATCGTATCCGCGCGTTCCTTGAAGGCGGTTGTAAACTTCTTGAATGCGGTGTCAAACATTGAGCCCATCAACATGCCGAGCGCACGGCTCTTGAATGAGTAGTCAATGTCGAAATGGACATCGCATTCATTTTGGGCTGCCTCCAAAAACCGCCACCTATTGTCCAGATGGTGAAACGGTCCGTCAATATATTTCACGTCAATAGCCAAGTCTGCCGGATTGAGCATTACCTGGGTGGTAAAAGACTGCTTTATTGATTTGTAGCCGACCCCCATTCGCGCGATCAGCAATTCACGACCTTCGCGTTCACGGCGCGACAAGATGACAAGGCTCTCGCACAGTGGCAGAAATTCGGGATAACGCTCTACATCTGCAACCAGATCAAACATCTGCTCAGGCGTGTGGGTAACGCGTTGTACTTTGGCGTAATTTGGCAAGGCTTTAGTTCGCAGCCAGTTTTTCGTCGCGCGCCTTCCTCAGCCTCGCGAAATCATCACCGGCATGATGGGACGAACGCGTCAGCGGGCTGGATGAAACAAGCAGAAAACCCTTGGAATAGGCGATGGTTTCGTAGGATTTGAACTCATCTGGTGTGACGAAATATTTTACCGGATGATGTTTGCGCGTTGGCTGCAAATATTGCCCGATTGTAAGGAAATCAACATCAGCAGAACGCAGGTCATCCATGAGTTGCAAGACCTCGTTACGTGTTTCACCCCGGCCAACCATAATCCCGGATTTGGTGAACATGGACGGGTCCAGTTCCTTCACCCTCTGGAGCAGTCTGATCGAGTGGAAATACCGTGCACCGGGACGCACTGTCAGATAGTTGGATGGCACCGTTTCC
This sequence comes from Rhizobiaceae bacterium, assembly GCA_051009635.1. GTDB lineage: Bacteria > Pseudomonadota > Alphaproteobacteria > Rhizobiales > Rhizobiaceae > BOKV01. The sequence continues at coordinate 2,147 of JBPCWJ010000007.1, read as the reverse complement.
AGGTTGTGATTGAACACATCGGGCCTGGCTTCCACCACCCGTTCCAGGGCTCCAGGCTTGCGAAGAAAATCAGGTGTCAGTATTTCAACCGTGGTTTCGGGTGATTTCTCCCGGATAGCCAATATGGTTTCAACAAAGTGCTGAGCACCGCCATCATCCAGGTCGTCGCGGTCCACAGACGTTATGACAACGTGTTTGAGTTCCAGCTTCGCGACTGCGATCGCAACATTTTCGGGCTCATCTTGATCAAGGGGTTGCGGTATACCGGTCCGCACATTGCAAAAGGCGCAGGCACGCGTGCACGTGTCGCCCATGATCATCATGGTTGCGTGTTTCTGCGACCAGCATTCACCAATATTCGGGCAGCCTGCTTCTTCGCACACCGTTACAAGATTGTTTTCCTTCACAATCTTGCGGGTCTCCTCATAAACCGGGGAGCCCCCTGCCTTGACACGTATCCATGAAGGTTTGCGAAGCACCTCCGAATCCGGACGATGTGCCTTTTCGGGATGGCGGGGTCTGTTTTTTGTGTTGTCGAGAACAGTGACCATTTTAGTTGCTTTCGCTGTTAGTCGCGCGGTTCATCCCTTGAATGATATATTGGACTGTCGCCGGAATTGTTTCTTTCGTGATGCTGTGGTGCAGACTGGGTACGGCCGAAAAACCATAGAATTAATATGGCGCCTAAAGTCGCCACAACAAGATTTCCCATAAAGCCGTAGAATGAAATACCCAGTATTCCGGCTAATGTGCCTCCCACGAATGAACCTGCGATTCCAACAAGAATATTGGTCAACAAGCCATGGTCACGGTTCATGACCCTTTCAGCAATCCAGCCTGCCAACGCGCCAATTATGAGAAGACCAAAAAAGCCAACTCCCGGCATGCCCAATATTCCATAAGTTTCATTCATGAAAGATTCCTCTACACGGGATTCGTTGGCACACTAGGCAATGAGGCGTGCCAAAATCACCACGACCATCGCGCCGATCACCGATGTGACGATCTGGTTCACAAGCGGATTTCCGGTAGCAATCTTGAGACCAACAGCATTCAAAAGAATACCACCTACAAATGCACCAATTACACCAATGATCAGATAATAGAACAGGCCGCCGCCGCCAACGATGAAGCTTGCAAGAAATCCTGAAACCAGGCCCACCAGCAAAAATACTATCAGTGCTTTAGCATCCATATCAAAATTCCAATCCTGTGTTGTCGGACGCTATTTCTTCACGTCCGTTTGGTTCCTGGAGGCATAATAACCACCGGCCAAGGCCGCCGGTACTGCTACGATCATGTGAATCAACAAGTTTCCACCCAGCAAGACTTGCATGATTACTGCGATAGCTACTCCAAACACGATAGCAAAAATTATTTGTCGAAGCGGCATATTTCTTCCTCCCGGTAGGATCAGGCGTTCAGCGCCCTGCCATAGGCATCAAGCACACTTTCTTTCATCATCTCCGACAATGTAGGATGCGGGAAGATCGTATGCATGAGTTCTTCTTCGGTTGTCTCCAAATTCATTGCAACTACAAATCCCTGGATGAGTTCAGTAACTTCAGCGCCGACCATATGGGCGCCAAGTAATTCGCCGGTCTTCTTGTTGAATATGGTCTTGATCATGCCCTGATCTTCGCCAAGGGCAATCGCCTTGCCATTTGCGCCAAACATGAAGCGCCCGACGCGGATTTCGTGCCCTGCATCCTTGGCAGCTTTTTCCGTAAGACCAACAGATGCGACTTGAGGATGACAATAGGTGCATCCAGGAATCTTGCCCTTGTCGGTTGGATGAACTCCGGGAACACCGGCAATTTTCTCGACACAGACCACACCTTCATGCTCGGCCTTGTGAGCCAGCATTGGAGGACCGGCGACATCCCCAATCGCGTAAATGCCGGCGATGTTTGTTTTGCCGTAACCGTCAATGACAATGCAGCCGCGGTCAGTTTTTACGCCCAGTTTTTCCAGTCCAAGATTTTCAATGTTTCCCTGGACACCGACGGCTGAAATCAGTTTTTCAGCCTCGATTTTTTCGGTTTTGCCTCCCTTGAGTTCCACATGGGCGACGACACCGTTTGCGGTCTTCTCGACTTTAGAAACCTTGGCTTCGGTGTGGATCTTTAGTCCAGCCTTCTCAAGCT
>JBPCWJ010000006.1:0-8780 GCA_051009635.1 Rhizobiaceae bacterium | reverse complement strand
CTACTGGATCAGCTTCTTCCCCGGAATTGCCCTGTTGATCACCATCGTGTCGATCAATCTCGTTGGTGACCAATTGCGTGATGTTCTAAATCCGAGGTTGAAGCGATGAACGTCCTTTCTGTAGAAGGGCTGAAGACCCATTTCTTTACCCGCGCCGGTGTCATTCGTGCCGTCGACGGTGTGAACTTTAAATTGGCGCGTGGTGAAGTGATGGGCCTGGTCGGCGAATCCGGTTCCGGCAAGTCCGTTACCGGATTTTCCATTCTCGGTCTGGTGGACCCGCCCGGGCGGATCGCGGAAGGCAGAATCGTTTTTCATGGCGAAGATCTGGTCCATCTGCCTGCGCGGCAAATGCAAAAGCTGCGTGGCTCGCGAATATCCATGATCTTTCAGGACCCGATGATGACCTTGAACCCTGTCCTGAGAATAGACACGCAGATGATTGAGGCGATCCGGGCTCATGAAGGCGTTGCATACAAGGTCGCCTGGGCCCGGGCTCGCGACGGCCTTGCCCAGGTTGGTATCCCAAGCCCGGAGCAGCGCTTGCATGCCTATCCGCACCAGTTGTCGGGTGGAATGCGGCAGCGGGTCGCCATTGCGATTGCCTTTTTGAACAATCCGGAACTTGTAATCGCCGATGAACCAACAACGGCGTTGGACGTTACAATCCAGGCCCAGATTATCCATGTCGCGCAGAACCTTTGCCGCGAAAGGGGAACAGCGTTGATATGGATCACTCATGATCTGGCGGTAGTGGCAGGACTGGCTGACAGGATTGCGGTCATGTATGCGGGCCGTGTTGTCGAGCTTGGAGCAACGGATGATGTGATTGATCGGCCAAGGCACCCCTACACAGTTGGTCTGTTGCAGTCGGTCCCATCGGCCAACCGGCGAGGACAACGACTGGCGCAAATACCGGGGATGACACCCAATATGCTCGAATTACCCGCCGGTTGTGCTTTTCGTGAACGTTGCCCGCGAGCCGAAGCAGATTGCGTAAATCCTCCAGCAATAACTGTAGATGAGGATGGGCGCGAGATACGCTGTTTTCATCCGCACGAATCTGAGGTGCCTGCATGACACCCATGATCGATATACGGGGTGTATCCAAGCGCTTTGTCAAAAAGCTGGATCTGGCGGGCAAGATTGCCCAAAAACTTGGAGCCGGCAATCATGAAGAGATTGTTCATGCCGTGGACAACGTCTCTCTCGCAATCCAGCAGGGTGAGGTGGTCGGTCTTGTCGGTGAGTCCGGTTGCGGTAAATCCACGCTAGGGCGCGTGGTAGCCGGGATTCTCCCGCCGACCGAAGGTTCGGTTTTGTTAGACGGGAAAGACCAGGCATCAATGAGTGCGGGCGAAAAACGGAGTGCGGCTCTTGCAGTTCAAATGATCTTTCAGGACCCGTTTGCAAGCTTGAATCCACGCATGCGTGTCGAACAGATTATTGGTGAAGCTCCACTTGTGCATGGGCTGACCGACAAGGCGGGGCTTTCCGATTATATTGATGACATCATGATGAAAGTCGGCCTGGACCCTTCATTGAAACAACGCTATCCGCACCAGTTTTCCGGTGGACAGCGTCAACGCATCGGAATTGGCCGGGCGCTGGCGGTTAAACCAAGGTTTTTGGTTTGTGACGAAGCAATTGCTGCGCTGGATGTTTCCATTCAGGCTCAGGTTCTTAATCTCTTCATGGATCTGCGGGAGGAATTTGACCTGACTTATCTGTTTATCTCGCATGATCTTGGCGTCGTTGAACATATCGCAGACCGGATCGTCATCATGTATCTTGGTCGTGTTGTTGAATCAGCTCCGACTGAAGCATTGTTTGCAGAACCCAAGCACCCCTATACGCAAGCTCTATTGGCTGAAGTGCCCAGGCTGGATCAAAGGAAGCGCGATTTTACGCCAATTGCCGGTGAAATTCCTTCGCCTCTCGAGCCTCCTCCTGGGTGTCATTTTCACCCGCGATGCCCGAAAATTATGCCGGAGTGCAAAACCGTCACTCCGCAATTGAAAGAAACCACCAGTAGTTGGAGGACCAGCTGTCATCTATATGATTAAGAAAACCCCTTCGGTTAGTGCGACTTCAGGAATCTAAGCTGTGTCAGGCCAACGCCCATCAGGATGATTATCGCTCCTATATAGGTGCTGTGCCTCAGGGTTTCGTCCAATAGAATGACACCCAGAATAACGGCCCATAGCGGAACGATATAGGCCACGAGGCTCATGAAGATGGGGCCAGCGGATCGGATCAGAACGACCCGCAAAAGGAAGGCCACACCGGTCGGGAATATCCCTGCATATAGTAAAGCCCAGGTAGCTCGTGAGCTGGTTAGCTCCGGCAACCCTTCCACCAGGAGCGCAATCGGCGTCAGTACAAGAGCTCCGGCTATCAACATTCCTGCGGTGAATACCATTGGTGGGATCGGTGGTGCGCGGCGAATCAGGATGGCGCCAACCGAGTAGCAGAGCGCGGCTGCCACGCAGGCAATTCTTGCAGCGAAAGTCCCGCTTGTATCGAGTTCTGCAGAGCCTCTCGGCAGGATCAGGACCAGGAGGCCCACAAACCCCAGGATGACGCCAGCAATTCGGCGCGGACCAATTTGCTCGTCCGGAACGAAGAGATATGCCAGGAGAAGCACAAATATTGGAGAAGAACCCATCGCAACCCCGGCAAAGGCCGACGGTACCAGCTGAAGTCCCCAGGTCAGAAGGCTGAAAGGTAATGCGAAGTTCAAAATTCCCATGAGCAGGATAAAGCTCAGCATCTTCGGGTCACGGATTGCCAGATCCCCGGGGCGCGTGATGGCGACTGCCGCAAGAAGTGCCAATGCTCCGATGCCAACACGACCTGCAGCGACCGTGAAGGGGCCATATTGTTCAAGCGCCATGGCCATGGACATGAACGCCCCTCCCCAGACGAAGCTTAGGAAGAATAGTAGTGCCCAATTGTGGAGGCCGGGCGCGTTGTGGGGCGCAACTGTCATATCTTTGCAATTGATCCGGGTTCGTTCATGGGTTCCGAAAGTGGATTTCTCGGATGAGTGGTGATCCTGATAGTGGAAAGAAGCCACTAACAGACAATTGCATTTGACTGCTAGAACGCCAAGGCGTCGACTGCTTCTGCGGCTTCTTCTGGCGTCCATTGACGGACAGGGGTGGGAGCGGCAACACCGGTCAGTGGCAGGAACGTGCCTTCACCTGCTTCGTCAAGCACGACTGATCCGCCGGGTGAGATTACCTCGATCGCGCCGTCGTTGATCTGGAAGCCGTAGTGTGGCTGACCGACCGGCATTCCAACGGTCAATTCGCCGCCAAGAAATTCGGTGCCCCGAAGGCCGATGGTTGCAACTGGTGTCGAGAAGGCGACGCCAAGTGGTGTTTCGTTTCCAATTCGACCAGTGATGAAACGGAAAACCCCGACCAATATTGTCAATGCCTGGCTTGATTCTCCGGCTGGCTCAAAGACGAACTGGTTAATGGTGATGCGAGCGTTTTCGCCCAGGGTCAGCTTAGACTCGTCGTCAAACCGGATCAGAAGCCGCGCGCCCGGACCAGTACGGATCTCATCACCAACAAAGACCTGGCTACCTTGTGCCAGATCGCTGGTGGCTCCGTCCGCGCTGCGGCTAGCCGTGCCCTTTTGACGCTCGACCAGACCGGCAGCCTGTTGGGCCGACGCTGGCGAGATGGATATCACTCCAAGAAAGAACAGGGCTACGAAGATGCCGAATATGGTTCTCATGCGCAACACTTCCTGTGATCCATGGACAAAGGATATCTTGTACTGGCGACAGCTAAAACGCAACAAGTCGTAAAATGCCGACCCTCAGCAGAGATTTGTGTTTGGTGTATTGCAGCCATTGAATAAATATCCGGCTTGGCCAATATGGTATGATTTTGTTGGATTCAATTGGGAGAAATTAATATTGCATGACTGTATTCGGCATTCGCTGGATCTGCGCATATGAATTTCGATTCCCTTGGCGGCACATCACTGGAGATGTCCAAAGTAACTGGAAAGAAAGATTGATAATGACCCGGGTTTCCACTCATCTCATGTTTCAAGGTAGTGCGAGCGAAGCTCTGAATGCCTATTCAAACGTCTTTTCAGACTTCAATGTCGAGAAGGTCGAGAAATATGGTGAAGGCGAACAGGGTAACCCAGGCACAATCAAGCAAGCACTTGTTTCATTCGGCGGACATAGGCTGATTGTCTTCGACAGTCCGCCGGTCCACGATTTCGATTTTACCCCCTCAATGTCTCTGTTTGTCGATTTCGAGAGTGAAGATGCACTGGAAACTGCCTTTGCCCGACTATCGGAAAATGGCAAAATACTGATGCCGCTCAATGACTATGGATTCAGCAAACGGTTTGGGTGGCTGTCCGATAGGTTTGGCGTTTCATGGCAACTCAACCTGGCAGTTGATTAGTATTAGGCCAATATTCCGTCTCTTTTCTTGATTAGGCAGAGTTCAATGCACATATCCAAAAATCAGGCGGGCAAACATGCCAATCAGGTTCGAGAACAAAATTTTTAGCATGGTAATATTTGATTTTTTTCGCGCTTTGATGAAGCGCACCATACTGGCCACTACCATTTTGGCCTTATCGGTAATTTCAGTGCCTTCATTGGCTATTGCGGATGCCGGTTCCTTTCTGAAATCGCTGGAAGGTGAGTGGAGAGGAAGAGGGCTTTACAGGTTTGAGGGACGCAATACTGACGAACGGCTAAATTGCCGTGTCACCAATACCTATAATGAGGCGGCTGAACGCCTTAGCCTAAAAGGCGATTGCGCAACAGCCCAATTCAAGAACTCGATCCAGGGGCAGCTCGCAAAGGACGGAAACAATGTGTCGGGAGCGATGATGGGAACGCTGGATGGTTCCCGCATGACGAAGTCCATGGGTAGCATTAAAGGTAACCAGCTGGTGGTTCAGGCCTATTTTGTCGATAATGCAACCGGCACCTTGTATCGGAGCCAGCAAATTATTCGCAAGACAGGCAAGGGATTCGAGGCCGACTTCTACTGGTATGACAACAAGCTGGGAAAGTTCACGAAATCAGGTAATGTGAAGTTTACAAGCAAATGATTTCAGGTTGAATGTCAAAGGCACAAACCTTGGCCACAGAAACCTGAAGAAAGGAATGCGGAATTGAACATGTATGTTTCAGACCGCTCCTGTTTCATTAAGTTCCATCGGAATAATTTGGCACCGGCAATGTTTCTGCGCGTAGCAATTATTAGCCTGATGCTTTTTACTAGCTCTTCCGCAATTGCTGAACTTTTGCCAAATCGAATTGAAATCAACTATGAGCAGGCAAAGAACCCTGATCATGCCGAATTGTATGATCTGCTCAGGGAACGACAGGCGCTTGAAAAAATACAGAAGTTTCTAAGTCCGTTTAAACTACCCCGGCCATTGGTAGTGAGGCTCAAGGGGTGTGATGGAGAAGCCGACGCTTATTACGGTGATGACGTCATTACAATCTGCTACGAATATCTCGTTGAACTTTGGAAAGGTATTCCTGACAACACTACACCTGCGGGCATCACACCAGTTGATGCGATTGTCGGGCCATTTGTGGATACGACCCTGCACGAATTCGCGCATGCGCTAATTGATATGTTCCAAATGCCGGTTTTGGGAAGATTGGAGGATGCTGCAGACCAGATAGCCGCCTATATCTATCTGAGGTTGGATGAATCGCAGACCCGCCGATTGATCATGGGGACTGTCTATACATATTTCCTGGCCGAATCCCGCGTGCAGGAAAATTTGTCCGTAACACATTATGCAGACGAGCATGGGACACCGGCCCAGCGCGCCTATAATCTCTTATGCATGGCATACGGCGCCAATATTTCAAAATATGGCGATATAGTTTCAAAGGGCTATTTGCCGCAGAAACGTGCCATTTTCTGCGAGGAGGAATATGAGCAGGTCCAGGACGCATTGGACATATTGCTGCTGCCCTATGTTGATCGGGCACTTGCAAAAGAAGTCAGAAGTACCAACTGGCTGAAACAGGTTGATGACTTGTTGGATTCCAATACGCAATAATCGGGGTTTAGTCGTTTGATCACACCATTTCCGTCGAGTTAATCAGCAACAGAGCCGTATACATCAACAAACATTCCCCGGGCCAATTTGATGAAGACAATCGGAATATTGGGTGGCATGTCCGCTGCCTCCACTCAGCTTTACTACAGGCTTCTATGCGACATGACCCGGGAACGCATGGGCGGGTTGCATTCACCTGAGCTTTTAATCCGCTCGCTGGATTTTGAAAATATCGAGAGGCTCCAATCGGCTGGCAGGTGGGAAGCCGCCGGCAACGTTCTGAACAAAGAGGCAAAAGCGTTGGAACGCGGTGGTGCGGAACTTCTGGTTCTCGCGACCAATACCATGCACAAACTTGCCGACGAGATGATGGTGGATGTCGGAATTCCCATTATCCATATTGCGGATGCGACCGCGTCGGAGGTTTCGAGACGGGGTTACAAGTCTCCGGGATTAATGGCCACTGCATTTACAATGGAACAGACTTTTTATACCGAGCGGCTTGTTGCAGCCGGTCTGACACCGGTAGTTCCTGTCAAATCCGACAGGGCCGAGGTCCACAGGATTATCTATGAAGAGCTTTGCAAGGGAATTACCGCCAGCGAAAGCGAGGCTGTGTATGTGGAGATTGCTGGAAGACTCGTGGATGCTGGTGCGGATAGTTTGATACTTGGTTGTACGGAAGTCGGAATACTGCTGAACGATAGTAATGTGCCGGTCCCGGTATTTGACACTACCAAAATTCATTGTGCGACCGTATTGAGTAAAGCACTGGATCAGGTCGAAACGGCTCTGTAATCATTCCTGCTTCGATTAATTCCGAACCATTGCAATCGATCGTTATTTTTTGCGAAGGATCATGCCCAGATGCCAGAGTTCAAAGGCATATTGGGGTTGCTGCGAATGATATAAAGCTTCAAGCCGTTTGTAGAACTCATCGGCCAGCCGGTTTTCATCTTCAGCGTTTTTGGCTGATGGGGCGAATAGTTGCGTGCGCAAGGTAGAATCTGCAAATGCACGGATATATCCGGCATATTTTTTTGCGTAGGCCGCAGGATTGGGCAATAAGGGTGCAAAGAAGTCAGTGGAATTGGTCGGCGCCGGAACCACCTGTATCTTTTCAATCTCAAAGACCTTGGAAAGGTTTTTGTCTGTTTCGATCGGCTCCCGCGCTTCCTGTTCGGTCAGAAACCAAAGTGAAAATACGAAGTGATCGAGAATTTCGCTGTCCAGCAGTGAATCATCAGCCATAGTCTGGGCGACAACCTGAAGCGCCCTGTATATGCCGCGGCCTGAGGCGGCAGCCCCATTTGCTTCGGAGCTGTCCGGAATCGAACCCAGGGTAGAGACAAACAGAAAACCGCCGGATTTCAATTCCAGTGCCCTCAAGCCAAGAAAATTTTTCCAGTCGTTGCGGGCCAGTTTCGCCATTTGTGATCTGGCATCACCCTCCAGATCGGCAAACCATATTGTACCGGGCGAATTGAGCCGGACCGCATGGCTGAGCCAATGACTTGCGGCAAAGCAGGTTGCAAGATCGACTGAATTACTGGCAACCCTTTGACTATAGAATGATCCAATGGAAGCTTCCGTCCGGATGCTGGAATTCTCGCTTTGGTAACCGGATTTGCTGTAAACCAATTTGAACAAGGCGTTCCAGTCATTTCCCTGCTGATCAGCATGACAAACGGATATGGGGCTGTTCTTGTTGTTTCTACGGTAAGCTTCTATTGCTGGTTTTACCGCTGTAATCGCGCTTGTTCCCGGGCCGCAGCCATAGTCAACGATCCTGAATTCCGGTTCCGCAGTCCCAATCCGGGTAGCAAGTGTGCGGATTTGTTCATCCTGTGTCGCAATAATGGATTGCTGCGCAGAAGAGTTCTGATCGTAGTCGACCATTCCTCCTGTTGAGGTCGTTTTCTCAATCTCGATTTTGTGCATCTTCCGATTCTCCGGGGCAAGAATTCAGCGGAATTTATGCTTGATTATTGATACCGGAAATTACCGCTTGTACCAATTCAGATACAAATTGATCAGGTTCATTTACTGACAGGTTTCGCTGGCTTCTGAAACAGACCCGCCAGAGGTGTCACAATCATCGCGACCAGGAAACCAAGAACCAGGCCGGCAATCATCAAGACGATAAATTCGGAGATCAGAGTTACTGTCGGATTACCTTCAAAAATTCCCTTGATCACATGCAACCAATGTTCAGCAAATGGAATTCCATGTACGATTATTCCAGCACCGACCCAAAGCATTGCGGCTGTTCCCACCCAGGACAGGAATATCAGGATTTTCGGCATGGCAATGACAATGTAACGCCCCAATCGGCGGCCGATATTTGTATGTGCATTGCGGGCCAGCCAAATTCCGAAGTCATCTGCTTTCACAATCAATCCGACGAAACCATAGACTGCGAGAGTTATGCCAACGCCAATTGCTGCCAATACGGCAATTTGGGTTGTCAGCGGTGAATCAGCGACGGTCGAATAGGTGATTGCGATGATTTCTGCGGAAAGAATGAAATCGGTGCGTATTGCGCTATTTGTTCGTATTTTTTCCAGCTCTTCGGGAGAGATTTTTTCAATGGCCTCATCTTCTGCGGCCTCCTGGCCATGTCCGCCAAAAATTGTATGAACCTTTTCGTAGCCCTCAAGGCACAAATAGGCTCCGCCAATCATAAGCAATGGCTGGATAACCCAGGG
>JBPCWJ010000005.1:0-18076 GCA_051009635.1 Rhizobiaceae bacterium | reverse complement strand
ATCTGGCGCTGCAGGGTGGTGGCGCCCATGGCGCCTTTACATGGGGTGTTCTGGACTGCCTGCTTGAAGACGGCCGTTTCGAGATTGACGGAATTTCCGGCACCAGTGCCGGTGCCATGAATGCAGTCTGCCTTGCAGATGGTTATCAGGCCGGTGGTGCAGAAAAAGCCCGTGAACGGCTCGCCGCATTCTGGGATGCAATCGGGCTGGCCAGCCGGTTCAGCCCGCCGGCCAGGACGCCGATCGATGCCTGGCTAGGTATCTGGCCGACCTATAATTCACCGGGTCAGACGTTTCTGGAGATGATGTCGCGAATCTACTCGCCCTATGATTTCAATCCGCTTGATATCAATCCGCTTCGTTCCATTGTCGAGGAAAATGTCAATTTCGACAATGTTCAGGCCTGTGATGCGCTTCACCTGTTCATTGCTGCCACTAACGTCTGGAACGGCAAAGTCAGGGTTTTCGAACGCGAAGAGATCACTTGTGCTGCCGTGATGGCGTCAAGTTGCCTGCCCTATCTGTTCAAGGCGGTCGAGGTTGATGGGGTCCCCTATTGGGATGGTGGTTTCATGGGAAATCCTGTGCTTTTCCCGTTCATCTATGAAACACAGACCGACGATATACTCCTTATCCAGATCAATCCGGTTGAACGTATGGAGACCCCGAAGACGGCGCGGGAAATTGCCGACCGGATGAATGAAATCACTTTCAATGCATCCTTGTTGCGGGAGTTCAGGGCAATCCAGTTTGTGAAGAAGCTGATCCGCGAAAAAAAGGTTTCAAAGGATGAGTACAAGGATCTGCGATTACACCGGATTGCGGCGCCAACTGAACTTGTCAGTCTTTCAGCTTCCACCAAGATGAATTCCGAACCGGCATTTTTGAACCATCTCTACAAGATGGGTTGCGAATCCGCGAAGCAATGGCTGGATACGGATGCAGAGAAGGTTGGCGTTGAAATGGGTATGAATCTTGGCGAAGAGATCGCCTATGGCCTGTCAGACAATCTACCTGATGGTATGCCGGAGGAAGCCCAGGCCGAGATCAGAAGGGGGCAACGTATCTCCCGTATGCGCAAAAGCGGTGATTAGGCTGCCGTTTCCGTTTTGTCTTTTGCATCGCCGGCTTGCCCATACTTCTTTTCTACATAGTCGAGTACCATTGCGTGAAAATCCTCGGCTATCTTTGGACCGCGTAGCGTTGCCGCTTTCTTTCCATCAATGAACACCGGGGCAGCTGGTGCCTCTCCTGTTCCGGGCAATGAAATTCCAATGTCGGCATGTTTCGATTCGCCCGGTCCATTTACAATGCATCCCATGACGGCGACGTTCAGTGCTTCCACGCCTGGATATTTTTTCTTCCAGACCGGCATCTGATCACGCAGATAGTTCTGGATTTTCTGGGCCAGCTCCTGAAAGACTGTCGAAGTTGTCCGCCCGCAACCGGGACAGGCTGCAACAATCGGTACGAAGGACCGGAAGCCCATGGTCTGGAGCAATTCCTGTGCGACCTTGACTTCCCGCGTACGATCGCCTCCGGGTTCCGGTGTAAGGGAAATTCTTATCGTGTCACCAATGCCCTGTTGCAACAGCATTCCCATTGCTGCCGAGGAGGCGACAATTCCCTTTGTATCCATGCCGGCTTCGGTCAACCCCAGATGCAGGGCATGGTCGCTGCGTTTTGCCAGTTCGGCATAGACTGCAATCAGGTCCTGAACCTGGCTCACCTTGGCCGAAAGAATGATCCGTTCCCGCGGCAAACCAATTTCCTCTGCCCGCTCGGCTGACAATAATGCAGATCGTACAATCGCTTCGCGGGTGACCTGTTGCGCCGTCAATGGGGAGCCGGCTTCCTGGTTTTCGTCCATCAGCCGGGTCAACAAGGTTTGATCTAGGGAACCCCAATTGACGCCGATGCGGACAGGTTTTTCCCGCTCGATGGCAGTTTCGATGATAGCCGAAAATTGGCGATCCTTTTTTTCGCCAAAACCAACATTGCCGGGATTGATACGATATTTAGCCAGAGCCTCGGCACAGGCCGGGTGATCGGCCAATAGTTTGTGACCGATATAGTGGAAGTCACCAATCAAGGGGACATTGATGCCGCGTTTTGCCAGCTTGTCGCGAATGTGCGGAACTGCCGCTGCTGCTTCATCGCGATCAACGGTAATCCGTACAAGTTCGGAGCCAGCTCTTGCCAATGCTGCGACCTGATTGACTGTAGAGGCAATATCGGCGGTGTCGGTATTGGTCATGGATTGCACCACAACAGGAGAGCAGCCGCCAACCCTTACGCTTCCCACATTGACAGCCGTTGTTCGCTTTCGAGCCAGAGGTTCCGTCAAATAGGCCATGTCTCTTACCGGGATCCGAGTTGATCTTGATCATATAATCACGTTGATTTGGCCAGTTAAATGGGACAAGTCAACCGACATGCAAGAATGGATTGTCAGATGTACGCAGATTGCATGTCATACTAAAGATTTAATACAAATTTGCATAGCTGGTTTTCCCAAGTGGATGGCGACAATTGGCTTGTTGTCGTGTAATAGACAGGTACCAAGATTATTCGAATATTGTCATCATCGCTCGCCAGTCGAGCTTTTGGATATGATGCCCCAGGCAGGAGGAAGTTTTCATGAGCAGTGAAGCAATTGTCATCGCCAGCGCGGCCCGCACACCGGTTGGTTCGTTCAACGGATCCTTCGCAAAGGTTCCCGCCCACGAATTGGGCAGCACCGCGATCAAGGGTGCGCTGGAAAGGGCCGGTGTGGATGCAGCAGAAGTGGATGAGGTAATCATGGGCCAGATCCTCTCAGCGGGTGAAGGTCAAAATCCGGCCAGACAAGCAGCAATGGCAGCCGGCATTCCCGAGACTGCAACAGCCTGGGGGCTAAACCAGCTTTGCGGCTCAGGCCTTCGCGCAGTTGCGCTTGGCATGCAGCAGATTGCAACCGGGGATGCAGATATCATCGTGGCCGGTGGACAGGAATCCATGTCGATGGCGCCTCATGTGGCGCATCTGCGCAGCGGCACCAAGATGGGCGACATGAAAATGATCGACAGCATGATCAAGGACGGGCTGACCGATGCATTTTATGGCTACCACATGGGTAATACGGCTGAAAATGTCGCCCGCAAATGGCAGTTGACCCGTAATGATCAGGACAGTTTCGCAGTCTCATCCCAAAACAAGGCTGAAGCTGCGCAAAAGGCCGGAAAATTCAAGGACGAGATTGTGCCGCATGTGGTCAAGACCCGTAAAGGTGAAACCGTTGTCGAGGATGACGAATATATCAAGCATGGTGTAACGCTTGAGGGTGTTGGCAAGCTCCGTGCCGCCTTCGACAAGGAAGGTACCGTAACTGCAGCAAACGCTTCGGGTATCAATGACGGCGCTGCAGCTACCGTTCTGATGAGCGCCAAGGAAGCCGAGAAACGCGGTATCAAGCCAATGGCCCGCATTGTTTCCTGGGCTACTGCCGGTGTTGATCCTCAGATCATGGGAACAGGGCCGATCCCGGCCTCGCGCAAGGCGCTGGAAAAAGCTGGCTGGACCATTGATGATCTCGATCTGGTTGAGGCCAATGAGGCATTCGCAGCGCAAGCCTGTGCGGTCAACAAGGATATGGGCTGGAATCCCGATATCGTGAATGTCAATGGCGGAGCGATTGCTATCGGCCACCCGGTCGGTGCTTCAGGGGCACGCGTTCTGAACACCTTGCTTTTTGAAATGCAGCGCAGCGATGCCAAAAAAGGTCTTGCGACGCTTTGCATAGGCGGCGGCATGGGTGTGGCCATGTGTGTTGAACGCGACTGATATTCAATCCGGTAAATTGACAGGGCCTGGATTGAGGCCGGGTCCTGGACATCGATTTTTCTCAAGCAAATCAGGGAGTGGGGAATGACCAAGACAGCATTGGTGACAGGGGGTTCGCGTGGTATCGGCGCGGCTATTTCGATCGCGCTGAAGGAAGCCGGTTTCAACGTTGCAGCAAATTATGCGGGCAATGATGAGGCGGCCAAGGCCTTCACCGACAAGACGGGCATACCAACCTATAAGTGGTCTGTTGCCGATTATCAGTCCTGTGTGGACGGGATTGCGAAAGTCGAAGCTGATCTTGGTCCGATTGACATTCTGGTCAACAATGCCGGAATTACCCGTGATGCCATGTTCCACCGGATCACTCCGGAACAATGGAACGAGGTTATCAATACCAACCTCAACGGTATCTTCAACATGACACATCCCGTATGGCCGGGCATGCGGGACCGGAAATTTGGTCGGGTGATCAACATCTCTTCCATCAACGGACAAAAGGGTCAGGCCGGGCAATCGAACTATTCTGCGGCAAAGGCTGGTGATATCGGATTTACCAGAGCGCTGGCTCAGGAAGGTGCACGGGCTGGTATTACGGTAAATGCCATTTGCCCAGGCTATATTGGCACGGAAATGGTGCGGGCAATTGACGAGAAAGTTCTCAATGAACGTATCCTTCCGCTGATCCCGGTAGGTCGACTGGGCGAGCCGGAAGAAATCGCACGCTGCGTTGTATTTCTGGCATCTGACGATTCAGGATTTATTACAGGCTCAACCATATCGGCCAATGGCGGCCAGTACTTCACCTGATTGCCAGTACTTCACCTGATTGGGTGTGATCAGGGATTTATGGAAGGCCGGGACAGCCCCGGCCTTTTTGCTATTGATTTACCCTGCCATGTGAGGGCAATAGTCGCCATAAACACCCAATCGGGGTGTGGAGTTCACGCATGAATCCAAATGTTTCCGGACTTCTGGCGATCGCCATGTGGTCGTTACTGGCGCTCCTGACAGTTGCAAGCGGAACGGTTCCGCCGCTGCAATTGCTGGCCATGACCTTCTTGATCGGTGGCTTGGCAGGAGCTGTTACCTGGATATTTCGCGGTTTTCCTGCCGAGCTTCTCAAACTTCCATGGGGAATGTGGTTATTTGGTATTTGTGGTCTCTTTGGCTACCATTTTTTCTACTATACCGCGCTTCGAAATGCTCCGGCTGCGCAAGCCGGATTGATTGCCTATCTGTGGCCGATGCTGATCGTTGCCGGGTCGGCATTGTTACCCGGAGAGAAGTTGCGGTGGTATCATCTGGCCGGGGTATTTCTTGGATTTTGTGGCGCGGCAATCCTGTTGGCAGGTGACGGAAACCTGCTAAATCTTTCTGGCTCGGCCTTCGGATATGCCTCTGCCTTTGCCTGCGCCTTCATCTGGTCAGGCTACTCAATTCTTTCGCGAACCATGAAAGAGGCGCCGGTAGATTGTGTGGCGGTCTATTGCCTGGCCTCGGCAGTACTTGCCCTGTTTTTCCATCTGGCCTTCGAGACTACTGTCTGGCCAGAAACCAGCGGACAATGGCTTGCGGTGGTGGGACTTGGCCTGATGCCGGTAGGGTTGGCATTTTACGCCTGGGACCACGGAATGAAACACGGCAACATCCAGCTATTGGGCGGTGCCTCTTATCTGGCACCGCTTGCTTCGACCCTGATCCTGACAATGGCGGGTTTTGCCCAACCGCAATGGCAGCTTTTCGTTGCCTGCCTTTTGATTATTGCGGGTGCTGTCGTTTGTTCCGGGCGCTTCCGAACTTAGCCGCGATCCTTTCGAGCGCGGATTTCCGCAAAAACGTCGGCGTCACTTGCGTCTTCCATGCCCAGGTTCTTGCGAATAACCGGGTCTGATGGACGCAGAAAGGGGTTTGTCCGTAGTTCAAGCGCAAGCGTTGTCGGCAGTGTAGGCTTGTTTTGCGCGCGCAATGCCTCAATCTCGTCAGCTCTGGTAGCGAGCTCGGCATTTGTGCCATCAACGGTGAGTGCAAATTTGGCATTGGCCAAGGTATATTCATGGCCGCAATAGATGGTTGTTTCGGGCGGGAGTTTTGAGAGTTTCTCAAGCGAATCCCACATTTGATGAGGTGTGCCTTCAAATACCCGGCCACAGCCAAGTGCGAAAAGCGTATCTGCGGTGAATGCCACCTTCTGGGCAGGCATGTGAAAATTGATCATGTCGAGCGTATGACCGGGCGTGGCGATGACATTGACCGTTTCACCTGCGAACTGGAAGCTGTCGCCGTCTCCCACTGTTTGATCCAGATTGGCGATTGACGGATTGTCAGGCCCGATCACGTGACAGTTTGTCTTTTCCTTTAATGCGGCTACGCCCTGTGTGTGGTCAGCATGATGATGGGTGACGAATATATGTGTCAGGTTCCAGCCTTTTTCATCCAGTGCAGCAGCTACTGCAGCGGCATCGGGCGCGTCAATTGAAGCTGTTTGGCCTGTGGAACCGGAGTGAACCAATACACCGAAATTATCGTCGAGGCAGTTAAACTGAAAAAACTCGATGTTTGCCATCATGAATTCCTGTCTTTGAATTTTGTTCTTGGGGGCCGCATAGTTGGTAAATAGAGCATTTTCCTTTTGAAGGGAGCCACTTAGGTGCCCTATTTTTTGTTTGTGCGCATATTCTTTTCCGAAAAGTCATGCAGTTTTTCGGAAATATGCTCGTCTAGTCATGAACGCTCAGTTATGACAATCATAGACCTGTTTCAGGATTAATCCATGTTTGTTGATGTCGTCGATCTCAGGGAATTTTACTCAACGCCGCTTGGCAAGGTCGCTGCGCGTTCCCTTGGTGGTAAGATCGGCAAGATGTGGCCAGATGCTCCGGGCGAGGTTGTTGCGGGGCTTGGTTATTGTGTTCCCTGGATCGAGAAATATTGCGAGAAATCGGAACGCGTATTTGCGTTTATGCCTGCAGCGCAGGGAGCCCTGGAATGGCCGCATGGCGGGCCGTCGGCCACTTCACTTGTCTACGATGAACAATTGCCCCTACCGGATTCTTCAATTGACCGGCTCATGATGATCCACGTCTTGGAACATTCCGAAAATCCCGGTGATACGTTGAGTGAAGCATGGCGTGTGCTGACACCGAACGGGAAACTGTTGATTGCCGTTCCCAACCGGCGTGGGCTTTGGGCTCGATTTGAACACACACCCTTTGGCACCGGGCGGCCGTTCTCGAAGGGCCAGCTTTCGAAATTGTTGCGGGATGCCTTGTTGACGCCGACGGTGTGGTCGGATGCCCTGAATTTCCCGCCGGTCACACGTTACGGCATGTTGCGTTTCAATCGCGGAATTGAAGGGGCAGGAAAAAGGTTCTGGCCGGTTTTCTCAGGCCTTGTCATGGTTGAAGCTACGAAGCGGCTTTACCAAGGTCTACCTGCGCCAGCGCGGTCCTCAAGGAGGGTTCTGGTGCCCGTCCTTGCGCCGCAGGGTTCTGCACGCATCAATCGACAAACGCAGACGCAGCGCTAAATACCCTGCCGGGATCAGTTTGCCGCGATGTTTTCTTTGATTTTGAAACGTTAAGGGAATAGGAACAGCGCGTTGATGCCCTAAGTGTAACAGTTTTGACAAATGGAATTCGATCATGAACATGCCACAACCCAAATCGGGGATAATGAAAATTGCGACTTACGTTCCCGGTGGTTCGACTGTGCCTGAAGGCGTGAAGCTGGTTAAACTGTCGTCCAATGAGACACCCTTGGGCCCGGCAGAATCCGCCAAGGCTGCATTTCTCAAGACCGCGGAAAATCTGGAGGATTATCCCGATGGAGGTGCTACAAAACTGCGCAATGCGATTGCGAGGCGGCACGGGCTCAATCCCGACAATATTGTGTGCGGTGCGGGTTCCGATGAACTGCTCAGCCTGATTTCCAATTGCTATCTTTCAGACGGTGATGAAGCGATATATTCGCAGCATGGCTTCCTGATGTACAAGATTGCGATTCTTGCTGCCGGGGCGGTGCCCGTTGTTGCGCCTGAAAAGAACTTTACGACCGATGTTGATGCAATTCTTGAATTGGTCACGCCAAAAACAAAAATTGTGTTTCTGGCCAATCCAAATAATCCCACCGGCACCTATATTCCGATTGATGAAGTACGGCGCCTGCATGCCGGGTTGCCGGAAAATGTGATCCTTGTTCTTGACGCCGCCTATGCGGAGTATGTCCGCACAAATGATTATGAGGCCGGTGTGGAACTTGTTTCCGGTTCTTCAAACGTTGTCATGACCCGGACATTTTCGAAGATCTACGGCTTGGCAGCTTTGCGTATCGGCTGGTGCTATGGTCCGGCGAACATCATTGATGCTATCAACAGGTCGAGGGGCCCCTTCAATGTAACCGCCGCTGCAATTGCAGCGGGAACTGCGGCCATTGCTGATCATTCCCATCTGGAAACATCTGTTCAACATAATGAAACCTGGCTGGCCTGGACCAGCAAGGCGCTTGCAGATCTTGGGCTTGAGGTGACGCCCTCGGTTGGTAATTTCATCCTTGTTCACTTTCCTGCCGACAAGGGTAAAACAGCGGCGGAAGCAGACGAATTTCTGATCGGGCGGGGATATGTCCTTCGTACCGTCGGTGCCTATGGCCTGCCGGATGCCCTCAGAATGACAATTGGAACCGAAGAGGCCAATCGCGGCGTTGTTGCTGCCTTGGGAGAGTTTTTAAACCGGTAAAAGCATGAAACGCGTTATCAAAAAACTTGCTGTCATCGGTCAAGGGCTGATTGGATCATCGATCACGCGCGCGGTGTATAAAAATGGCGCCGCCGAAGAGATAGCGGTTACTGATATATCCGGCGATGTGAGGCAGAGGGTCAAGGAACTGGGAATTGGCCAGAGTCGGGTCTGCGCGACTGCGGCGAAAACAGCACGTGATGCAGATCTTGTCATTGCCTGTGTGCCGGTTGGGCAATTGGGTGAAGTCGCCGCTGAAATCGCGCCCAGTTTAAAGCCTGGCGCAATCTTATCAGATGTTGGTTCGGTAAAGAGCGTTGCGATCCGGGATATGCAACCACAGCTACCCGAAGGTGTGCATCTGGTTCCGGCACATCCATTGGCAGGCTCGGAATTTTATGGGCCTGACTCCGGTATGCCGCGATTGTTTGAGGACAAATGGTGTATTCTTACCCCGGCGGAGGGGTGCGATCCACATGCCGTTGAGATCACCAGAAAATTCTGGCAGGCGCTTGGTTCGCATGTGGAAATCATGAGTGCCGACCGGCATGACCATGTGTTGTCGCTCACCAGCCATCTACCACAGTTGATCGCCTATTCGATATTTCACACCGCGTTACGCTATGAAGAAGAAATGCAGGCTGAGGTTATCAAATATTCCGCTGGAGGCTTTCGGGATTTCACGCGTATTGCATCCTCCAATCCGTCAATGTGGCGTGACATCTTCCTGATGAACAAGGAACCCTGCCTGGCCAGTCTCAGGCAATTCATGGCTGATCTGGAAGCCTGTGCTGAAGCAATCGAAAAGGAAGATGGCGAGCGATTGCTGGAACTCTTTTCAACCAGCCGAACTACCAGACGCAAGGTGATTGAGAAGGAGCATGTTTCTGTGCAGGCTTCCAGGAAAAACAAGGGTCGCAAGGCTCCGCCCCTGTTGCGGCCCTATGCTTCTGACGACGACTGATTCTAGATCAGAGGCTCCAGTTTCCCGACAGGTACAAAACCGATGAGAATGTTGCCATCCTCGATGGTGAGCGTAATTGTACGTAGTTCAGGATCATCTTCACTGATTTGAGCCATGGTGGAAGCGAGAACGGAAATCGTGCCGATTGCATCAGAAGTTCCCGGAACAAGTGGGGCAATGAATGCGCCTATTGCCTCGAGGTCGGAATAGCCGATTTCGATGCGGGCAGTAAGGACACCGCGCGTGTCGAGTGAGAATGGCCCCCGAATTCTCAGCCTGCCGCCCTCGGTTGGCTGAAGCGAGAATTCTTCAAGGCGACCGGCCAGACCATGATTCTCGATGTGCCGTATCAAGTCGAATCCCGGTTGCAGATGCGGCACAATCCCGTCGACTGTCATAATTGTGGTGAGGCTGATGGATGCCAATGCTTCGCCAGCAGGAAAAACATCCGTGCCCCTGATTGCGATATCCAGATTTTCAGGGCCGGTTTCGGATATCCTCGCATGGATCTGGGCATTTGCCGCCTTCGCCATTGCCGGCGCATTTTCCGGCGCCCATTCATCTCTGACCGTAATGTCTTTTGCCTCAAGGGAAAATTCCCGGATTGTCTCAAGATTCGCCAGAATGCTCGCATGCATCAGCTCCCATTGCGCTAGTAGCGGTACACCTCCATATGGCTCAATTCTTGCGGGTCCATCCAGTTCAGCAACAAGTTTTCCCGGATTATAAAACTGAGCGGCAGAACGAAAAGCTCCGGCATGCGCTCTGCTGCCATCATCAATATTTTCACTGGTCACCGTGACACAGGAAACCCCTATCCGGAACGGAAATCCGGTTATCTGACGGTCCCTGCAATCAAGCTGAAGACCATGGTCAAGCAGTTGCCGCTCGAACAAATCAGCGCGCTGCTGCAATTGCCCGGCACCCCAATTCCATGCAACAAACCAGGCTACCCCGATTGCCGCAATGATCACGCCCATTGCAATGAAACGGAATAACCAATAGGTGCGGGTTGGCGGCGGGTTTTCGGATTGTCGAGTTGGCATGTATCGTTATCGTCTGATCGTGAAGCAGTGGAGTTAACAGGTTATATGAGCGATTTCTGGGTGTTTGGCTATGGCTCCCTGATGTGGAATCCCGGGTTTGAAACAATTGAGCACAGTAGAGCCCTGATGCATGGGGTTCACAGGGCTTTATGCATTCATTCCTGGGTTCACCGTGGTACTCAACAAAAACCCGGCCTGGTACTGGGACTGGATCGTGGAGGGTGCTGCCACGGAATGGGCCTGAAGGTGGACGGCAGAAATCGGGGTGAGGTCATCCAATATTTGCGTGAAAGGGAACTGGTGACGAGGGTCTATCATGAACAGTGGCGTAAAATCAGGCTGGAATCCGGCGAAACCGTGATGGCACTTACCTATATGGTCGATCGCGATCACGAACAATATGCCGGGCGTATGACTGATCATGAGATATGCGAAATCATTTCCCGCAGTTCAGGTAAATCAGGCAGGAATATCGACTATGTCGTTAATACGGTAGACCATCTGCGCGAGACCGGAATACACGATCCGCATCTTGAAGCTGTCATTGATGAATTTTCAAGCAGGAACCTGCCAGATGGAAGACTCTGACCCTGGTGTCAGGATTGTGCCTGGGCGGCAGGAAATGGTGGTGGATTGGCTGATTCCTGAGCTTCCCTGATCAGTTGCGAACTTGCCGACTCGATCCGGTTCTCAAGTTTTGCAGCAAATGCGTTTTTGGACAATCCGGGTTCAATGGGTGGCAGGAATTCCATCACAATCTTGCCAGGGTAAATTTTTGTGGACTTTCGCGGCCAGTAAAGGCCTGAATTCAGCGCAATGGGAAGTATTGTTGCATTCAGCTCGCTATACAAATGGGTGACACCATATTTGTAATGTGGCTTTGCACCTGCTGCAGTTCGAGTTCCCTCAGGGTAAATGATGATCTTGCGTCCATCATGATATTGCCTTGCTGCCTCCTGGGTCATTGCAGCAAGTGCGACGCTTCGTTTGCCCCGATTGACCGGAACAACATTCATCTTTGCCGCATACCAACCAAATAGCGGAATGAACATCAATTCCCGTTTCAGCACATAGCTTGGATCATCGAGGAACAGCAGTTGTGTGTAGGTTTCCCAGGTGGATTGATGTTTGGAAGCGACGATAAATGGTCTGTCAGCAGGAATATTTTCGGTTCCCCTGAACTCGTAGGTGGAACCGATTATCCAATGCTGAAGTATCAAATGAGACTTTGCCCATGACCGGACAATACGCCACCCCAGCTTGCGCGGAATGATAAAAAATACAGGTGTCCAGAACACCATCTGAATGGCGTTGGAAACGTAAAACAGGAAATAGAACAGGAGGGAGCGGATCAGGATCAATCAGGTGTACCGGAAGCGTGTTGAAATCTGGAGGAAACAGGAGGTTTTAAGCGAACGATCAATATCAGAGGGAAAATGTCGAAGCAAATGCGGAACGGTTCTGTTTTTCACGAACACCCAAACGCATTCTCGATACGATATATTTGAAAAACTCCCCGCTGACGAGTTGCCATCTTCTCTCGGTCCAGGGTGCGTTATCTTGCTGCTCGGCTTCGCCGGTGACTGCAAATGGTATTATCTCTGCATCGCCCAATCTTCGGGAAAACTCGATCATGCTGCGAGGCATGTGATAGTCGCTGGTAACCAGAATAATCCGGTCAAATCCGTTGCGTTCGACCCAGGAACTGGCCTGTTTGGCATTACCAACCGTATCCAGTGCCGCGCGGTCAATGTCCACGCAACAATCGAACAGATCAGCTCGTGCTCCGGTAATTTTCTGCAGAATCGTCTTCGAGGTCTTTTCATGAACGCCGGAAATAAGCAGGCGTTCGCCTTTTCCCTGCCGGAGCAGTTCCAGCCCGGTATAAATCCTGTCTCCATCGCCTGTCAGGACAACAATGCCATCGGCTTCAGTTATGTCGGTAACAGCAGCAAGGCGGTCGATTTCGGAAGCAAAATAGAGAAAGCCAACTGTCAGTGACAAGATTACTGCAGCAGAGATATAGGTGAAAATGCGAAGCGAGGCCAACAGGCCGCCAAACCCTTTCGATCTGACGGGTTTCTCACGGTTTCCCGTTTTTGGCAGAATCGATTCTATCAATCCGTTACCCCGGTCTGGATTGCGGCCGATTGTGCCCCGACGCAGCAATCCTGCATTTCAATCCCTTGTTCCGTGACTCAACATAATAGTGAACCATGGCGAGGGGGTGGCAAGCAAAATTCATGCATATCCACCACGTAAATTGGCTATTGAGGTGATTTGGTTCGATAACGCTCCAGATCACCTACTTGTTTCATTACGGTCAGGCGTGAAGTTCCGGCGGCAAGAAAAGCGATCAAAACCACTACAACAGCAATGCCCGCATAGCCCATCCAGTTCACGATAAAGCTTCCAAACAGGGCTGCAAGTTGATCTGCCTGTGGTGTTGCCTGATTGAACTGTGCCCATATTCCAAGCACGATAAAGACCAAGGTGGAGGCTACTCCGCCTATCAGCGAACTACGCAAGGCCAGTACAAGAAAATGGCGCTCAAATTCACGCGCGATAAAGCGCCCGTCCGCACCAACAAAGTGAAGTACTTCGACGATTGAACGGTTTCCGACCATTGCACCCCGGGTAGCAAACACAACGGTCAGGACAGTAGCCACCAGCACCAATGCAAGCACCCCAAGCCCAATCGCCACCACCGTCCAGGCCATGGCATTGAGCCTGCCGGTCCAGACGCGATGGTCATCCAGCGAAGCACCGGGCACATTTTCAGCAAGGGCCTTGCGTATCGCTGCAAAATCAGGTGTTGCCCCCGGTTTTGCCGATACGGTGAGCAGTCTGGGAACAGGCAGTTCGGCAAGGTCGAGGCCGGAACCGAGCCAGGGTTCCAGCAGGCGGGCGGAAGCGGCCCCGTCCAGAGCCGTGATCTTGGCGATACCGTCAAATTTCAGTACCAGACGGCTTGCCTGACGCACCGCATTGTCCATCTCGACATCGTCAAATGGTCTGATCTGAATTGTCACTTCACGCGAAATCTCGCTTTGCCAGCCCTTGGCTGTTTGATTGACGATGGAAACCGCTCCGACCGTCAGGCAGGCAAGAAATGCCATGATAATGATCACGGTCGAAAGCGCCTGGCCGATAATGGTCTCACGCGGAATAATGTTGCGCCCACTACGAAGACTGTATCGTGGTGATGAGTTTCCGGGCGGCAATTTTGATGCCGAAGGTGCAGGTTTTCGAGGCTGCGCCCTTTGGGGAGGTCTGGATGCCGGTCTCATGGTGTTGCTGTCAGCCATAAATTTGCAGCCGCCCTTCATTCAGCACCAGACGCCGGGCCTCGAACTGATCCATGAGTGCGAGATCGTGAGTCGCGATAACGACGGATGTACCGGACCGGTGCAACTCAATGAACAGGCGCAACAGCCGGCGGGCGAGTGGAGGATCGACGTTACCGGTGGGTTCATCCGCCAGAAGGATGGCAGGCTGATCAATCAGGGCCCGGGCAATTGCGGCGCGTTGTTTCTCTCCACCCGACAATACCGGCGGCAGGACGTGCATCCGGTCGCCCAATCCTACCCATTTCAGAAGTTCGGTCACGTCAGAACGATATTGTGTTTCGGTCTTGCCCCTGACCAGCAAGGGCAGAGCCACATTTTCGTAGGTTGTAAGGTGGTCCAGCAATCTGAAATCCTGAAACACCACACCGACCCTGCGCCGGATTGACGGCATTTGCGAGCGCTTAATCTGGGAGGCTTCCTTTCCGAAAACCTTGACCAGCCCACGGGTTGGTCTCAAGGCGAGCAACATCAGGCGAAGCAGGCTGGTCTTGCCCGCGCCGGATGGTCCGGTCAGAAACTGGAAGGATTTGGGCGCGATATCAAATGTCAGGTCGGATAATACTTCCGGTCCTACTCCGTATCTCAATCCTACATTCTCGAATTTGATCAATTTTTCTCCCTGGTATCAGCAAATATGAACCATGCGTTAACGATGGTTAACAATACATTAAGGATTTTGGTGTAACCGATTTGAGTGAAGCTGTGAAACCTCTCTTTCAAGCTTTTGCGGATATCGGAGAACAGCATGCAGTTCAGCAGCCAATCTTGTCCGAAATGCGCCTATGAATCAGGTGCCTCAAAAGACGCAATATCAGAAATAACCAGCGCCAAATCCGGCGAGTTGATGAAATGTACGGATTGTGGATCGAGCTGGCGGCAGGTGGATGACATGAATGTGTCTGCTGGTATTGCGAATACTACCGGAGGAAATCATGAAACACATTCTGGTCCCGATCCTTCATTTATCAGGCGTGTACAGAATTCCAGAATAGCAGGCATAACGTCGTCAATAGATGGCTTCCTCATCCTGACATTGGCGATCATGGCGATGTTCTTGATGTTCCAGCCATTTTCCATGGATTGGCGGAGCGGACTGTTTTCCAATTATGACAACGGGATCGAAATCAGCGCGCTGAGAACTGATCAATTGCACCGAAATGGAAAATTTGCAGTACGGGTTGAAGGACGAATCACCAATAATGATTCGGTTCGCCGAGAAATCGGCGATGTGACTATTGTCGTGAAGCAGCCTGCGGGCGCTGCCGTACAAAGCTGGAAGCACAAGCCAGCTTTGGCCTATCTTGAGCCCGGCCAAACTATCCGCTTTATTTCTGCCGCAGGTACTTTGCCAGGCAGGGCAAGCAGGATAGAAGTTTCTGCAGCCGGTCATGTCACCGGTGTAAGCATGTAGAACGGGCCGTAAAATTCAGTGCGGCGTTCGCAATGAAAGAAGGCCGCAAATGCCCATTGTCCGCGACAAGAAAATTGAGGTTCTGTTTTCAGCCGAGGAGCTTGCCCTTCGCAACCGGGAACTCGCCGAACAAATTGCCCTTGGTGATCTGAAAAACATACTGGTCCTTTCGATATTGAAGGGATCATTTGTTTTTGCCGCCGATCTGATCCGGGCACTTCATGCTGCCGGGCTTGCACCGGAAGTCGAATTTATTTCGGTTTCCAGCTATGGCGCTGGTACAGAACCTGGAAAATTGAAGCTTTTGCGGGATGTGGAAAGTGAAGTTCGCGGACGTGATATCCTGTTGATCGACGATATTCTGGAATCGGGAAATACGCTGAAATTTACCCAGGACCTGATGCTTGAGCGCGGTGCACGCAAAGTGGCAATTGTGGCACTTTTAAACAAGGGCATGAAACGCAAGGCGCAAGTCCATGCAGATTATGTCGGGTTTGAATGTCCCGACAAGTTTGTTGTTGGCTATGGCATGGATGCCGGCCACGCGTTCCGGGAACTGCCATTTGTTGGAGTAGTGACCGGAGAGGTTTGAAATCTGCTGTAACCTATTCAGCGTCCAGCAGGCGCTCCAGATATTTCTTCTCGATGAGAGGTGAGGATGGTTTGGCCAGCCTTTCGCGAATGGCTTCCATGATTTCGCGTGCACGCTGGGCATCAATTTCGCCTGGCAGTTTAGTCTCGTCGCCATCTTCGAGGCCTTGCGCTTGCCTCGACCTTCCAAGCGGATCAGAACGTTGACGATCGGGGCCGCCGTTCCGCCCTGCCTGCGGCTGCTGCCCACCTTGCTGGCGGTCGCCGGCCATTTGCTGCATCATGGATTGCGCGCCCTGCCTGAGCGCTTCCAGCGCCTGGCCCTGATCAGTGGTCGCACCACCAGTATTGCCTTCGCCAAGGTTTTCACCGGCCTCGCCCATTTCACGGCCTGCCTCGCCGAACTCCTTGGATGGATCCAGTCCCATGGCTTCCAGTTCCTCGCCAAGTTCCTGCAATTGCTGGCGTAGTGCCTCCTGGGCTTCCTGCATCTGGCGGAGCGCTTCTGCGAACTCTTCGGGTGTCATTTCACCGTTTTCGCCCTGCTGACCCTGTTGTTGCTGGCCTTGCTGTTGCTGTTGGCGCTGACCCTGTTGCCCCTGCTGGTTTTGTGGCCTTTGCCGCTGCAACTGAAAAGTCTCATCCATCAGTTGTTGTTGGCGGTTCATCAGCTCGCTCAACCTGTCGAGCGCCTGATTCATCCGGTTTCCCTCGGCCTGACGCTGTTGCATGTGGCGGCCGGCCCGCAGATTGTCCATCATGCGCTGTAATTCGCTCAACATCTGTCTTGCCGCATCCCGTGAACCGGAGCGCGCAAGGTCTTCGATCTGGTCCATCATGCGTTCCAGATCGCGTTGGCGAAGCGTCTGCATCATTTCATTTTGCTCAAAGGGATTTGCCGTCATCGGATTGCGAAGCGCTTCCTCCGCCATCATCTGCATGAACTCATCCATCGCCTCGCGCAGTTCCTTCATCAATTCGGCGATTTCCTCGTCACTAGCGCCGTTTTCCAGAGCGTCGCTCAGATTTTCCTGTGCCTCGCGAAGCCTGCGTTCAGCATCAGACAGATCACCAAATTCCACCGCCAGCGCAATTTCCCATAGCAAATCAAGTGCACTGCGCAATGTATCGTCGTCAGGAGCGGAAACGATACGGCGATAGGCAATATTCATTGCTGTAAATGCGCCCAGATTATCGATAAAGGTTTCGGGAGCTGTCAGCACTGCGTCTAGCAGGTTTGCCACATAAGGGGCCTTACGGGCATCAAGAGCGAGAATGCGGCGTTGTTCAACCAGGGCCAATGCCAGCGGATTGGAGAAGCGGCGGCCGGGCAATACCATTTGGTGCATTTCGCTTTTGCCTGTCTGACCTGCATCATCGCGTGCCACGAGTGTGATTGTCACCTCGCTGCCGGCCCATGGATGGCTGGATAGATCGCGGTTAACTTTCGCGCTTCCGGTTTTTGCGCGCCGCCTTGGTAGCGTCAGTTTCGTTTCCGGTGGATCGACCAATGGTCTGGCATCGGGATCGGTTTCAAACAGTGACTTGAATTCGGCCTGCGCATCGACGATTCCGTAGTCGTCCTTGACTTCATAGGAAAGTTGCAACGAACCGGACAGGGAACGATCGGGGGGATTGAGATAGGAAATTTCCGGGGCCTTGTCCGGCACGACCGCAATTTGCCATTGGGCAATTTCAACATCGCCTGATTGTACTATTACTGTCCCGTCCGAATTCAGCTCGTGGGAAAGTTCAATGCCGTTGCGGTTGTTATCTTGCGATGAACCGGTTGAGACATTTTTCGAACCTTCGGGATGGTCAGATGCAGGCTTTTCAGGTGGCAGGATTTCGGTACTCGACTCGTCACCTACAAACTGCGCCGAAATTTCTCCCTTGCCGACAAATCTCAGTGTCAGCTCGCTACCCTGAGGGACCGATATTGCTGAACCCGACAGTTCGGCCAATCTGTCATTGAGAAAAATTGGCGGTTTTCTTGTATAGGCGGGCGGGTTGACCCATGCATCCAGCCTGCTCAGCACTTCGCGGGCGTCGGGGGCACGAAAAAACGCGTCGGCCACGCCGGCACTTTGTGGCCCGAGCGAATATCCGAATGCTGCAAATGCGAGAACAGCAAGAAAAGCCCTGATGGCCCAAGG
>JBPCWJ010000004.1:0-2599 GCA_051009635.1 Rhizobiaceae bacterium | reverse complement strand
GCTGCTTGTCGATGACCACTTCGGTCATTTCATCCAGCGCAAAGCCGGTTGCCAGTAACTCGTTGTCAAGCGCTTCGATATCTTCCTCCAGATCCGCCAATTCCTCCAGGGGAATGAGATCTTCTTCGTTGAAAGGCTCAACGGCGGTTCGGCGCAATTCGCAGATATGGCCGAAACAACCCAGATCCCGGCCCATATCGCGGGCCAGCGCCCGAACATAAGTTCCTTTGCCGCATTTGATTTCAAAAACGCTAATCTCTTCGTTGCGAATTTCAACAAGATCAAAACTGTGTATGGCAACCGTGCGCGGTTCAATAATGACGTCCTCACCGGCACGCGCGCGCTTATAGGCTCGTTCACCGCCAATTTTGACCGCCGAAAATGCCGGCGGGATCTGTTCAATTTCTCCGGTATAGTTGGGCATCAGGGCAAGAATTGCTGCTTTGTCCGGACGCTTTGTCGAGCTGTTTACAATTTCCCCTTCCAAATCATCCGTATTGGTTTCGGCTCCCCATTTGACGGCAAACCGATAGGTCTTGCGGCCATCCATCACATAGGGAACCGTCTTGGTAGCTTCGCCCAAAGCAATCGGCAACATGCCCGAGGCAAGCGGGTCCAGCGTTCCCGCATGGCCTGCTTTAGCGGCTTTAAAGAGCCACTTGATTTTGGCGACACATTGGGTTGAACCCATACCAACGGGTTTATCCAGGATAACCCAGCCGGAAATCGAGCGGCCTTTTTTCTTGCGCTGACGAGCCATATTATTCCTCGGGAATATTTTTCTCAGCCAGATCGCGAAACACTTGCGGTGTCTTCAGCAATTCGTCGATTCTCTGGTAATTGTCAAAACTGGTGTCGAGCTGAAAATACACCGATGGCATATATTTCATCTGCCGCAGCGCCGGCGTCAGGCGACCACGAATAAGTTTGGTATTGTCATTCAGTGCCTTGATTATCGGGGCGGCATCCTTGACACCCAGCGGCGATACCCAGGCTGTGGCTTTTTTCAGATCCGGCGACATTGATACCTCGGAAATTGAGAGCACTGATGCCTCGATCAGTGGATCGGGTACGTCTCCACGCTGCAGTAATTGGGTAATTGCATGACGCACCATTTCGCCAACCCGCAATTGGCGTTGGGATGGGCCTTTTGAATTCCCTGCTGCCATTTGATCAGTTCCTCATATTCGCTGTGGGAATCAGCAGATTGGTGATAACTTCGCAGCTTATGGATATGGCAAAATCCCGGACCGACACAATCGATTTTTCCGGCTTTCCCTTCCTCGCCACATATTGGGTTTTATCTAAAAGTGGTCTTGGAGCCTGAACAAAAAATCCTGACGGTCTAAAGGCTGCGCTCAATCTCTTCCACACGGAAGCACTCGATCACATCGCCCTTGCGCATGTCCTGATAATTTTCAAATGCCATGCCGCACTCCTGGCCGCTGGTTACCTCGGAGACTTCATCCTTGAAACGCTTCAGGGTTGAAAGCATGCCCTCATGTATAACCACATTGTCGCGCAACAGACGCACGCCAATGCCGCGCTCGACCTTGCCCTCAGTGATCCGGCAACCAGCAACCTTGCCAATTTTTGAAACATTGAATATGTCGAGAATTTCCGCATATCCAAGGAAGGTTTCACGGCGTTCGGGAGCCAACATGCCCGAAAGGACTGCTTTGATGTCATCGACAAGATCATAGATGACTGAATAGTAGCGAATTTCGATACCTTCCGCCAGCGCGGCATCACGTGCCTGCTTGTTTGCGCGGACGTTAAAGGCCAGAATCGGCGCGCTGGAGGCAGCCGCAAGCGCTACATCCGACTCAGTCACAGCACCAACGGCTGAGTGAACGACACGGGCTGCGACTTCTTCAGTTGAAAGTTTGTCAAGCGCACCGGAAATTGCCTCAACAGAGCCCTGCACATCGCCTTTGATGACAACCGCCGCCTCGCTCAATTCGCTGCTCTGCAATTGTGACATCATCTGTTCAAGTGAGCCACGTGATCCGGCCAGATTTGCTGCCGCTTTATCGCGGGCGAGGCGGTGGCGGTATTCGGAGATTTCACGCGCATGGGCATCGCTTTCAACAACGCCCACCCGGTCTCCCGCAGCAGGAGTGCTGTTCATTCCAAGAATTTCAACCGGCATTGAGGGCAACGCTTCGTCCACCTGCTTGCCGCGATCATCGACCAGTGCACGCACCTTGCCCCATTCATCACCGGCAACCACGATATCGCCCACATGCAATGTTCCGCGCTTGACCAATACGGTCGCAACAGGGCCGCGCCCCCTGTCCAGTTCGGCTTCAATAACAATCCCTTCAGCCGGGCGATCAGGATTGGCCTTCAATTCAAGCAATTCTGCTTGCAGCAAAATAACCTCGAGTAGTTTGTCAATATTGGTTCCCTTGAGGGCAGACACTTCCACTTCCAGCACCTCACCGCCCATGCTCTCGACAAACACCTCATGTTGCAACAACTCGTTGCGTACCCGCGATGGATCGACGTCCGGTTTGTCGATTTTATTGATTGCAACAATAATCGGTACTTCGGCGGCTTTGGCATGATTGATGGATTCAATGGTCTGGGGCATCAC
>JBPCWJ010000003.1:0-4715 GCA_051009635.1 Rhizobiaceae bacterium | reverse complement strand
GTCGATGGTCCACCATCCACGTAAAGCTTTTCCTTGTGGGAGCCATCTGACCTCAAATGAGATGTCAGTATTCCCCGATCCACATTGGTCCCGTGACCTTGTGTGGCTTCAACTACTACCGCGCCTGCTCCGTCGCCGAACAGCACACAAGTCGTCCGGTCGGTCCAATCTATGATCCTGGAAAATGTCTCAGCGCCAATAACCAGCACCCTGTTTGCAGTACCATTGCGGATGTATTGATCAGCGGTTGTCAGGGCAAAGACAAAACCGGAGCAAACGGCCTGGGTGTCGAAGGCAAAGCCGTGATGCATATCGAGACGTGCCTGAATTTCGACGGCAGTCGCGGGAAAAGTATTGTTCGGTGTTGAGGTCGCGAGGATGATCATGTCAATATCCGCAATGCTCACGCCTGCATCTTCAAGCGCTGCCCTGGCCGCTTTCTCGCCTATGTCGGCTGTGGTCTCGTTCTCGGCAGCGATATGTCTTTGCTTGATTCCAGTGCGCTGCTCAATCCATTCGCCACTTGTCTCGACGATCGATTCCAGCTCTGAATTTTTCATGACGCGGGCGGGAAGATAGCTGCCACACCCGATTATTTGCGATCGAATCACTTTATTTCCTGTCAGTCTCGTGCCTTGCTTTCCAGCTCCTTGATGTTGCCGAAATAGCGAAGGTCTTCTTCAATTTTTGTCATTACCCCATTTGCGGCCATGTCATAACCCATTTCGATTGCAGCTGCGAAACCTTCGGCATCTGTGCCACCATGGCTCTTGATTACGACGCCATTCAGGCCAAGAAAAACGGCTCCGTTGACCTTTCTCGGGTCCATTTTCTCGCGAAGATGGTCAAAGGCAGATTTCGCAAACAGGTAGCCGATTTTGGCAAAAAGCGTCCGGTTCATGGCCAGACGCAGATATTCGGCAATCTGTTTTGCGGTACCTTCAGCGGTTTTGAGCGCGATATTGCCTGAAAAACCTTCAGTCACAACAACATCAACTGTACCTTTACCTAGGTCGTCGCCCTCCACAAATCCATGGTAGGAAAGGCTTGGCGGGCTTGCTTCGCGCAGTATTTGTCCCGCTTCCCTGACCTCTTCCTGGCCCTTTACCTCTTCCACGCCGATATTCAACAAGCCAACAGTGGGTTGGTCCAGGTCATAAAGCGCGCGGGCCATCGCAGAGCCCATTACCGCAAAATCAATCAATTGACCTGCATCAGCCCCAACATTGGCACCGACATCCAACACGATGCTTTCGCCTTTCAGCGTAGGCCAAAGTGCCGCCATTGCCGGTCGCTCAATACCCATCATGGTCCGCAGGCAAAACTTCGCCATTGCCATCAGCGCGCCGGTGTTACCGGCGGATACACATACTGCTGCATCACCGTTCTTTACGGATTCTATTGCCCGCCACATTCCCGATTTCCACCGCCCGCGACGCAATGCCTGGCTCGGTTTGTCATCCATGGAGATGGAGACTTCACAGTGGTGCAGCCTCGAAGCCGCCGATACCTTTGGATACTGCGCCAGTACCGGTCCAATTATCTCCTCATCACCAAACAATTCAAAGCGGATTCCAGGCTTGCGGGAAAGAGCAATATCGGCACCGCCAATAACAATTGATGGCCCGTAATCCCCTCCCATGGCATCCAGCGATATTGTCAGTGATTTTGCCATAATAATGGTATCCAATTCTCCTCATGCTGCAATTATTGCGCAGGTACAGGATGAGTGAGAGGAATTATCCGATAGAAGGGAGTGCGACAATAGCGTTTTGACCTAAATGCACAACTGCGGGCAGGCAGATGGCCCAATCCTGTTATTATTCTTCCTGTTTCAGCTTTGAAAGCACCGAAAACGGTGATGTTTTGGCATCGGCAGGTTCTTCACTGTCTGACTCAATATTTTCCAAAACTGCACCCGGCACCTGAGGAAAGGGATCGATCAATAGAATCAATTGCTCGATAATGATTGGCCACAAGTCGATGCGATTTCCGGTGAATGTGTCTGGCAAATCATCGCCTTCGGGGTCGAGTATCAGTTCTCCATCACTATCCGCATCGATTCTGGCCAATCTTGAATTTTCCGACACCAGTCTCACCTGAAACTCTTCATCAAGATGCTGAATGACCGGTTCAAGGGTAAGCCTGCATGGCTGCTCGATTTCTCCCGTGATTTTTCCTTCCACCTGAACGCCATCTCTTCGCCACCGCCTGAGCATCAATTCAACAGCCAGGTTGCCGATTTGTGAAACACCGGCAAGGGTCGCCAATGCTGAAAGCTCCTTATCCCCGGGAGAAAGACCAATCCGAAACCCGCTCGCCGGAAGCGACTGAACATCAGCCATGTAAACGGGAATATTTGCTTCGGCTTTCATCGTTTAATCCAGAGATTCTTCTTTTGACTGCGGTAAATAATCTTCCAACAGAGGCCATGCCAGTTCCCCGATTAAAATGTTGTCGTATGGGGTTTTGCCCAACATTTCATAGGCAGCCATAATGTACCTGGATAATGCATCTGCGGACTCGTCTCTCACTCCATCATAAAAACGGGAGTTTATTTCACTAAGGAGCAAATCGGCGTCCCCTCTTTCAAGAGCGGGGGTTAGCGCCTCGATGTGCCCATAAAACCTGCTGACAAGTCGCTTTTTTCTTTTTGGTACACTTGTATCTCCGACGCCCAGCTGCCTCAGCGCATCATCGATATTGTCAGTAAATGCATCAAAAACTTCCTGATTGAGCGGTTTGGCGCGTTCATCATCGGTATTTGCCAGCATCTGGCTCAATAGAAACTGATGCAGGCTCAACATGTCATAGCGTCCTGCTACTGTATCGGCAATCTGCAGTTCCCTGTAAAATGCAGGCAAACGAGACTGCGCCACCACGCTGCCATAAAGATCAAGCGGGACAGAATTTTTGCTTCTGGATGGGAATAGTTTTCTGAACATGCCGCAAGCGATATAGGAAATGGGAGGCGATAGTCCAGAGGCAGGCGGCGTTAACGCACCTATATATGCTGACATTTTTCGTGTATGTGCTATATCGATTGACCAAGACCTTGCCGCAATTATAGAAAATAATGGCAGGGTAGGCGAAAATGTATTGCAGGTTCGGGTATAATGACCGCTAAGAGAACTACATCCATGGCCTTGGCTGGCGCAATGGGAGCATTAATACTGAGCGCTGGATGTCAAACCCAGGAATTAATCACGCATGGCGCGGTAATCAATCAAAACCAGATTGATCTGATCCCAGTCGGTTCAAGCAAGGATCAGGTATTGCTTGCGCTGGGCACTCCTTCGACAACGGGTGCATTCGACAATGAGATATTCTACTACATCTCGCAAATGAAAGAGCGAAAATACACTTATCAAAAACCCAAGTTGGTCGATCAACGGGTATTAGCTGTCTATTTCGATGAGGAGAGTACCGTCAGCCAGGTTGCCAATTATGGCATCCAGGATGGGAGAGTTTTTGATTTTGTTTCCAGAACAACGCCTACTGGCGGCAGAGATCTGACATTCCTCGGCCAACTTCTCACACCGAGCAAGGGACCAAATACAGCGCCGACGAATATTCAAACTGGCGGCATATTCAACAACAATCGATAATGACTACCTAGAGCGTTTCTTGTTTAAATGGAAACAGTTTGATGCGTTGGATTTTTCGGGTCAGCGAGAAAAAACCGCAAGCGCGATATGAATATCGGGCAAGGATTTTGACGAAGCTGGCACGGAAAAGACACGCAAGCCGAAACCATTCAACATGTTGAATGCAATGGTTTTTTGCAAATCGCCTGAGCTTGGCCCTTTGGCCCCTGAACAGCGTCGCGCAAAGCTAACGGTGCGGCCACCGCGTCGCTTCACGCTCCTTGTCAGAGACCAAAATTCCGGCGCTAAAACGATTCCATTTAAACAAGAAGCGCTCTAAAACAAAAACCCCGCAGACAAGCTGCGGGGTTTTGTATTGGTCGATATCTTCCAGATCAGGCGGAGTGCGCCAGAACTGCCAGCAACAAGAGCGCCATGATGTTGGTGATCTTGATTGCCGGGTTTACCGCAGGACCTGCTGTGTCCTTGTAGGGATCGCCCACCGTATCGCCGGTAACAGAAGCCTTGTGGGCCTCCGAGCCTTTTTCATGGGCAACACCATCCTTGTCGATAAATCCATCTTCAAAGGACTTCTTGGCATTATCCCAGGCGCCGCCACCGGAAGTCATCGAAATGGCGACAAACAAGCCATTGACGATCACACCCAGAAGCGAAGCTCCCAAAGCTGCAAATGCGGATGCCTTGGAACCGGAAATGAGCAGCACACCAAAGTATACTACCAGCGGTGCCAGTACCGGAAGCAGCGATGGAATGATCATCTCGCGGATGGCTGCTTTAGTCAGCATGTCCACGGCACGAGCATAGTCAGGACGTTCTGTACCTTTCATAATGCCCGGCTTTTCCTTGAACTGCCGACGCACCTCTTCAACGACTGCTCCACCTGCCCGGCCAACGGCCGTCATGGCGATACCACCAAACAGATATGGAATGAGACCTCCGAAGATCAGACCCGCAACGACATAGGGGTTGGAAAGATCAAACGAAATTTCGCCCATGTCGGAGAAATAGGGGAATTGGGCCGAGTTTTCTGCAAAGAAGGCCAGGTCGTTTGAATAGGCAGCAAACAGCACCAGGGCACCCAGGCCTGCTGATCCAATGGCATAACCC
>JBPCWJ010000002.1:0-5435 GCA_051009635.1 Rhizobiaceae bacterium | reverse complement strand
TGTCAAAGAAAACCGGAATATATATGTCGGCAAGACGGAACTGGTATTGAAACCAAATTCAACCGAACAGGTTTCAGAAATTCTTGCACTGGCCAATCAGACCAATACTCCAATTGTTCCACAAGGTGGCCATACAGGCCATGTCGGAGGCGGTGTACCGGATGAAAGCGGTGAACAAATTATCGTCTCGCTGGAACGGATGAACAAGATCAGGGAGATCGACACGGACGGAAACACACTAACCGCAGAAGCGGGTGTCATTCTCCAGACAATACAAGAGGCAGCTGACGGCAATGATCGACTGTTTCCGCTTTCAATTGGTAGTCAGGCAAGTTGCATGATCGGTGGAAACATATCCAGCAATGCGGGCGGCACCGGAGTGCTCGCCTATGGAAACACGCGGGAACTGGTTTTTGGACTGGAAGTGGTTTTACCTAACGGGGAAATCTGGAATGGGCTGCGCAAGCTTAAAAAGGACAATACAGGTTACTCGCTGAAGAATCTTTTCATCGGTGCAGAAGGTACTCTTGGCATCGTGACCGCAGCAGTGTTGAAACTGTTTCCCAAGCCAAAGGGGGTCGATGTCGTCTGGGCTGGACTGGATAAGCCCGCCGACGCTCTCGCCCTGTTGAACCTGGCGCAAGGCATGGCCGGTACGGCACTGACCGGATTTGAACTCATCCATCGCCGGCCTCTGGAATTTGTTCTTCGGCACATCCCCGACAGCCGTGACCCGATGGCGGGCAAACATGAATGGTATGTACTTGCCGAGATATCCTCCGGCCGGTCTGCTGAAGATGCAAAGGCATTGACTGAGGCGATATTTACCGAAGCAATAGAACGCGGATTGGCAAAGGATGTGGTGGTGGCGCAATCCGTAGGACAAAGGGATGCATTCTGGAAACTTCGTGAAACCATGCCGCCGGCACAAATCCCCGAGGGCGGTTCGATCAAGCATGATATATCCGTGCCTGTTCATGCCATTCCGGAATTTCTGGAAAGAGCAGGCGAGATTGTTCTGGAGGAAGTGCCTGACGCAAGAATTTGCGTATTCGGCCATATGGGCGATGGCAATCTGCACTACAATATTTCACAACCCGTCGGGGCGGACCTCAAGACCTATCTGAAGCACCGGCAACCCTTGAATGACAAGGTTCATGCACTTGTCGTCGAGATGAATGGATCCATTTCGGCAGAGCACGGGATCGGCAAGCTGAAGCGTGAAAGCATGGCAAAGATCAAGAACCCGGTAGAACTGAAAATGATGCGCGACATCAAACACGCGCTCGACCCAAAGGGCATCATGAATCCAGGCAAGGTGATCTGAGGTTTGAGGATATTTGTAAGCCCGGTAGCGTTAAGCTCTTGAAAAGATTCATTATCCAATCCTTACAGCCTGCAATAATTCAATAACCAAAAATAAAATCAATAAAGGATTCACCTTGTCTGTTAAGCAGATCGGGATGGCTTTGAGCTATTGTCTTTCGTGTCGCGGAACAAAAACAATAATAAAAGCGGCAAAAGGAGATCCGGCAAAAGATCGGGCTCTGAAGGGGACAGAGAGGCAAAAATGGCTCAAGTGGCTCGGCAAGAAGTACAGGGACATTCCGTTCGGCAGCAATTGCCGAACTGGTCGGAAATCAGGATGCGGCTCGATCCGTATCAGCTTCCCCACCAGGTAGGATATGGCCGCAGCGACGGGCTTTCCTTCACCATCGATCGGCAGGGTGCAGTGATGAAGCGTAAGCTTTCTTGCGGCCTTGCCGTCTCGATGGCGCTTCCCGCCTCGTGTTTCAAGGGTGTTGCTGCCCATGCGGTGGAATCACCAGACGGGACGATTACAGCAACACTGGAACTTCATCATCATGACCCGGCACTCAGCGTTCCTTTGCTCGTCTCCGGTGATCTTGATGACATCGCTGCTGACTGGCATGCATGGAGCCGGATGATGAACCTGCCCATGCTCATCATCGAGAGCGACAATGTAGCCCGCAGAATCACTGATCGTCTCGGTGCCTTGATGGTCGAAGCGCCCATTGAACGGCGCAAGCGTTTTGGAACGCTGAAGCACCGTCCCTGGTTTCTACGCCGCAGAAAGGTCGGCGTAGTCAGCGAAGTGACAAGGATCACCGGTGAGGAAATCATCGCCCGTCGGTAAGCAGTCAGAAGGCACCAAATTCCAACATTACATTTAACCAGCGATCAATGCTGTTACGGTCAGGCCTGCAAAGATTATCCAGCCGAAATGACTGTTCGACTTGAAGAGAGTCAGGCAGCGGGAAGGATTATCGATCTCCAATGTTCGCAACTGCCAGATCATGTGGACTACACCCAGGCCAAGACCGAGCCAGGCAGGCCAAGCCAACCCCGCAACCCAGATTGACATTCCAAACAAGATAATCGCACCAGAATATAACAGCGCGACCGCTGGTTTTGCATTTTCTCCAAAGAGCCTGGCAGTGGATTTGACCCCGATAAGTGCGTCATCCTCAATATCCTGCAAGGCGTAGATCGTGTCATATCCGATCACCCAGAGGATGGAACCCAGATAGAGCAGGATCGGAGACAGGCTGATGTCAGCGAATATTGCTGCCCATCCCATCAATGCCCCCCAGGAAAATGCCAGACCGAGAAACAATTGCGGCCACCAGGTTATGCGCTTCATGAAGGGATAAATCATGACCAGGATAAGGGAGAGGCAACCCAGCATAATTGTGAAAGTATTGAACTGGATCAGTATCAGAAATCCGCAAAGCGACTGTGCTATCAGGAACACCCATGCCTGACGGCGTGTTATCCGTCCTGAGGGTAAGGGTCTGGACTGTGTCCTGGATATTTTAGCGTCAATGTTCTGATCAACAAGATCGTTATAGGTGCAGCCTGCACCGCGCATGAGGATTGCGCCGAGCGTGAAAAGCACCAAATAGAAGATGATCAAGCCAAACGGGATCACCATATAAAACTGCTCGGACGATCCACCATCCTGCAGGAAGACCGAAACGGCCATCATCAATGACCACCAGCATGGCCACATCAAAAGGCGCCAGCCAATCGGGCGCTCCCAACGGGCCATTTGCGCATAGGGCCAATACCGTTCGGGCAGGAGTTGATAAACCCAACTCCCGCGAATGGCATCTGCGACCTTTACTCCAATATCGTTCATGGAGCCGAGAAACCGTTTTTAGGCTGCCGGGTCAAGTCTCCACAGATCAATTGCGCCGCCTGCCCACAAAGTAGCGTGATTGGCTGATGGCGGGTTGCCTGAGCAGCCCTATCTGTTAGGAAATTCTCAAAAAGGGGTCGCATGAATGAACATATTGCTTATTGGCAGCGGTGGTCGTGAACATTCGCTGGCATGGAAAATCTCAAAATCGAACCATTGCGATAAGTTATATTGTGCTCCGGGAAATGCCGGAATTGGCCAGGTTGCCAATATTGTAGAGCTTGACGTCAATGATCATGCAGCGATCGCCGGTTTCTGCAAGGCAAATGCGATTGGGCTGGTTGTGATCGGTCCTGAAGCCCCGCTGGTTGCCGGCCTGGTCGATGATCTGGAGGCAGAAGGCATAAGGGCATTTGGTCCGTCCGCCGCTGCTGCGCAACTGGAAGGCTCCAAAGCGTTTACAAAGGAATTGTGCGCTGAGTTCAACATTCCCACCGCAGGCTTTGCAACCTTCAACAATGCGCCAAAGGCAAAACGTCATGTTCGCGAATATGGCGCCCCGATTGTTATCAAGGCTGATGGCCTTGCGGCGGGCAAAGGCGTTACCGTTGCAATGACAAATGAAGAGGCATTTGAGGCCATTGATGAATGTTTCGAAGGAGCGTTCGGCCAGGCGGGCACGGAAGTCGTAATTGAAGAATTTCTTGATGGCGAGGAAGCAAGCCTCTTCGCACTTTGCGATGGCCAGAGTGCGATGCTGCTTGGTACCGCCCAGGATCACAAACGCGCCTTCGACGGAGATACGGGGCCAAATACCGGTGGCATGGGTGCCTATTCACCAGCACCCATCCTTGATCAGGAGGCGATAGATGATGTCATGGCAAATATCATCGTGCCGACACTGGCCGGAATGCATTCGCGCGGCACGCCATTTCACGGAATTTTATATGCCGGATTGATGATGACCAAAGATGGCCCGGAACTGATCGAATATAATGCCCGGTTTGGTGATCCCGAATGCCAACCCTTGATGATGCGGCTTGAGACCGACATTGTTGAATTGATGATAGCCGCCCTTGAAGGTGACCTGCTTTCAGTGGAAGCAAAATGGTCTGATCAGGCAGCCATGTCCGTCGTCATGGCGACGAAGGGTTATCCAGGTGAATATGAAAAGGGCAGCCTGATCATGGGCATCGAAAACGCAGAGGCGGCCGGCGCTGTGGTTTTTCACGCGGGCACGTCCGAAAAGGATGGCGCGATTGTTGCCAATGGCGGGAGGGTTCTGAACGTCACGGCAATGGGCGACTCAATCAAGGTAGCCCAGAAGAACACCTATGATGCTGTCGATCTGATTGACTGGCCGGGCGGATTCTACCGGCGTGATATTGGCTGGCGGGCAGTCGAACGCGCCAGTGATTAATAACAAGATTTTTCTGAAGCGCTCCTCAGAACTTTCCTGTTTTGAGCCAGGCAGCACATTCCTCGCCCAGTTTTTCCACCGCCATTTTTTCGTAGGCCTGGCTTAGCTCATCAGGCAGTTCATTCTGCCACCTGCCATTCGTTCCCTTGTGAACAAATGTCTTTGCGCCGCCCTCCCAGACTGCGCCTCCCAGTGGGGTCGCCTGTTCTGCATTTGCCTTCATGTAGTCGAAGCTGCAATGCTTCAAAATGGCAGGCCAGTTTTCCGGTTCGACTTCTATCTCCAGAAATTCTGCAATGCGGCCAATTTCTCCCGGCATGTCTTCCTTCAGATTTGCAAAGTGAAGAAGCAACACATTCGGTAATTCCCGAGTCGGCCACCAGGTGCCGATGCTCTCCCAATACGACCAGATCGGAAAGCCGTCCTGTTCGAGCCAATCACGAAAATATTCGACAACTGATTCCTTCGGCTTGCCGATGGGTGGGCCGACGCGACCGGGCGTGTCATTCAAAATCTCGTACCAGAGATCATTGGCATTGAGGTGATGATTGAAGAAGCTCCAGAGCACGTCTCTTCCATCGCGAGCGATGTAGATGTATTTGGCCTTCGGCGAATAGACCAGAGCATCGAGCGGCAGATGCGTCTTGACAAATCGCCGATGCTCCTGCGCCTCCAGCATCGCCATTTTTTCTTCCACCGGCGGCACACGCAAATCGACCCAGGAGGAAATTTCTGCAACCGGAACATCTTCCTTTCCACCGAAGATCAACTGGCCGACAATCTGTTGCACCCAAGTCGTGCCGGACTTCGCATAGGTGGCAATGACAACATCATCGTCACGAAATTTGAAAT
>JBPCWJ010000001.1:0-6118 GCA_051009635.1 Rhizobiaceae bacterium | reverse complement strand
AACCTGATCCAATGGCACCATCAATTTCGCCATCATAATAGCCCAGACGTTTGAGAATTGTCTGCACTTCCATGCGACCGGCTTCATCAAGGGGAATATAGCCCCTTGGCCATGCTTTTGCGAAGGCATCATATCCCGCGATTCGATCAGCCAGGTGTCCGACGGCCAGCGCGTAGGAATCTGCATTATTATACCGCTTCAACACATAAAAATTCTTCAGCATCAGAAATGCCGGGCCATTCTTGCCGGCCAATAATTTGAGGACCGCCTTGTCGCCACCGCGCGGAAACCCGCTGCCATTTACACGGCGAACGCCCATGGATTGCCATTTCGCAAGCGTAATCCCATCCTTGCCCGCCAGTTTCGTATTGAAACCGGGAGGAAGCTTGACTTCATAACCCCAGGTCTTGCCCTTCTGCCAACCATGCCTGGACAGGTAATTTGCCGTAGAAGCCAGCGCATCCGGCACACTCGTCCAGATATCCTTCTTGCCGTCATTATTGTAATCGGCAGCGTAGCCTTTCCAGCTTGATGGCATGAACTGTGTATGCCCCATGGCGCCCGCCCATGATCCGTTCATGGCCGCAGGCTTGATGTGACCTGCCTGTACAATTTTCAACGCATTGATCAACTCGCTGCGCCAGAATTTCTTCCGTCGCGGAGCTGCATAGGCAAGGGTTGCAAGCGCGTGGATCACATTGTGATCGCCCATCCTGTCGCCATACCGGGTCTCAATACCCCAGACGGCGAGAACGATATCTCGATCAACACCAAATCTATTCTCGATAGCATCCAGCTCGCGCGCATAGCGTATACGCATCTCCTTGCCATTACGGACCTGGGTTTCCGAAACAGCAGAATCCATATAGTCCCAAATCTTCAGATTGAACTCTGCCTGGGAGCCGAGCTTTTTTACCGTCTCGCTGTCCGGCGCAGGAAATGCCTTGAACACATCATCATATACGCGGGCTGATACACCCGATTTCAGGGCAACCGGACGGAATTCCTTGATCCATTTGCGAAAACCGGCATCAGCCGCAGCCGGACCGGAGGTGGTTATACCTACTGCCACTACCATGACGACAACATACAGAAATTTTAGAAGTGAAGAAAATAAGCGCATCGACTATTCCAACCTGCATTCCATTGGGGAGTACGCAAATTACGCTGAATCTCTCAACAATCGGTTTACCATGTCAGCTTAAGACCCAAATATGGCCGCACTGGCACCATGGCAATGTCTGCATTAAAAAACTTCTGAAATTCGTCAGGCGCTCTTCCGGTTTGGAACGAGACGTAATTCCCAGTCCAGGGCAGTCTGGATGATGAAATCCAGATCATCATGATTCGGTTCCCAATCCAGCCGTGCTTTCAGCCGGTTTGAATTGGCGACCAGGGATGGGATATCGCCGGAACGGCGCGGGCTTTCTGTCACCTTGAAATCATTGCCGGAAAGGCGCTTTACGGCTTCAAGCACTTCCAAAACCGAATATCCGCGGCTGTAACCACAATTTGCAGTGAATTTCAAACCGCCGCCACGCAAAAACTCCAGGGCCTTTTGATGCGCTGAAACCAGGTCGGAGACATGAATGAAGTCCCGAACACAACTACCATCCTCAGTAT
The DNA here is from genome assembly GCA_051009635.1 of Rhizobiaceae bacterium. Taxonomy (GTDB): domain Bacteria; phylum Pseudomonadota; class Alphaproteobacteria; order Rhizobiales; family Rhizobiaceae; genus BOKV01. The sequence goes on along the minus strand of JBPCWJ010000001.1, from coordinate 4,495 downwards.
CGTAATCGGTACCGAATAGCTGGAAGGAAGGACGTTTTCCAAGTGCGGTTTCACAGGCAACCTTTATCAGATGCGTGGCACCATCTGTTGACTGGCCGGTGCGACCCTTGGGATCGGCTCCCGCAACATTAAAATAGCGCAACATGACGTAGCGGATGTCATGAGCGTTCGCTGCATCTCGCAACATGATCTCTGTCATGAGTTTGGAAGAGCCATAGGGTGACATTGGATTGAGAATGGCATCTTCGCGAATGGGGCCTGTTGTCGTGGGAGCGCCATAAACTGCTGCAGTCGAGGAAAAGATAAATTGATCAATTCCCGATTTTTCTGCTGCAGCAATCAAGTTCCGGGATTTGGCAGTATTGTTTTCATAATATTTCAGCGGGTCCGACACGCTTTCGGGCACCACGACTGAACCTGCAAAGTGGATAATCGTATCCACTTCATGTCTGGCTATTGTCTTTTCAACCAGTTCCATATCCCCGGCATCACCGGTAACAAGCCTGGCTTCTTGCGGCACCGCCCATTTGAATCCAGTGGACAGATCATCAATGACCACAACTGATTCATTATTATCAAGCAGTTCCCAAACCATATGGCTGCCGATATAACCGGCACCACCTGTTACCAATACACTCATTGCCTGCTCCTGGCCGTTTCCAGCCTTGCCGCCCTGTTTCGTGCGCCTGATTGATTGGCAGGAAAGTAACAATTAACGGTTAGGATGAAATAAACAGATAGTTCGTATTTTAACGGAATTGGAAACTGATAATTCAGGAGAAGAAATGACCGATTACAAGCCTGTTCGCAAAGCAGTCTTCCCCGTGGCCGGATTGGGAACGAGGTTTCTTCCCGCAACAAAATCTGTTCCCAAGGAGATGCTGACAATATTGGACAAGCCGGTCATCCAATATGCGGTGGATGAAGCGAGAAATGCCGGAATTGAACATTTTGTATTTATCACCGGCAGAAACAAGGCGGTTATCGAGGATCATTTCGATATCCAGGTCGAACTCCAACAGACACTTGAAGAGCGGGGTAAACAGGAAGCGCTCGATATCTTGAGCGCCGCGCTTCCGGCACCGGGCCAGACCAGTTTTACCCGTCAGCAGGCGCCGTTGGGCCTTGGCCATGCGGTTTGGTGCGCCCGCGAAATCGTTGGCAATGAACCATTTGCGCTTTTACTTCCCGATATGGTCATGCAGGACGACATCGGATGCTTGACGGCGATGACGCAACTATACAGCAGAACCGGCGGCAACATTATTTCCACTGAGGAAATTGATTGGGAGGAAACCCACAATTATGGCGTCATTGTACGTGGTGAGGATGTAGAGAGCGGATTTGAGGTCAAGGGCATGGTCGAAAAACCACCACAAGGCACCGCGCCATCCAATTTGTTTATCAATGGCCGCTATATCCTGCAGCCAGAGATATTCGATATTCTCGGCCATCAGGAAGCTGGTGCCGGAGGCGAAATCCAGATCACCGATGCGATGTTGAAACTGGCCAACAGCCAACCATTCTACGGCTATAATTTTCGTGGCCGCACCTTCGATTGCGGATCAAAGGAAGGTTTCATCCGGGCAAATGTCGCCTATGCCATGTCAAATCCCGAATTTGCAGACTCGCTGCGAGCCGAGTTGCTGGAGCTGATCAATTCACCTCATGAAAAATGATCACGGATGCCACGCCACCCCAACCCGGAAAGAAGTTCCATCCCAGGATCGGTCGGAATCGGCTGCATGAAGGCGCTCATATTCCACATCTGCCGTAGCTGAAAAAAAGCGGTTGAAAAAATACTCAATACCGGCGCCCAGAGACCAGAAAAAATCATTTCCGCCATCATCAGGATATTGATCGATTTCAAGTGCAGCATATGCGTTGGCAGATAGATTATGCCTGATCTGCCGATCAGCAGACAAAAGGAAATCTCTTTCAATGGGGCTTGATTCTCCCGAAGCGGTTGATCCACCAAGCGAAGTTGAGGCTTCAAAGGAAACCACACTCCCCCGTTCCGGCGACCAAACCATGTTTGTGAAAAGGCTAGGCGCATTGATGTCTTTCAGCGTTGAACCATCGTAATTTTCCTGCAAATAACCAATGGCTACATCGCCTGAAAATTTCTCGCCGAAATCAAATTCCACACCGCCGCGTAAATCCAGGATGTGGCTGGAACGCTCATCACCATTCCGATCGATTTTCTCATCATATATACGCCTGCCCAGACCCGCGAACGCGAATGGTTTGAGCACCGGCGATGCACCATAGGCAACCCGGAAACTGCCTTCATAAATTGTGTTGTTACGATCCTTCTGTGACTCGCTGGTGCCATCATCCAGCCTCGCATTTTCGTAAGTCTCGCGATCAAACGAGCCACGCAGAGCCAAATCGAATATTCCGCCTGACCGAACCAGCTCAGCACTCCCGTTCATCCGGTGGACACCGGGCCGATCAACCACGGAACTACTAAGGTCACGCGATGAGGTGGATTCGGTCGTATATTGATAGCCACCAGTCAAATTGCCCGTAAAACCGTCCAGAAGATCAAGGCGCAAGGAACCCCTTATTGCTCCATAGGGAACATCTTCTTCTCCCGAATCAAATGAGTGGCGGTAACTGCCCTCCACATCGACCCTGGCTTCATGGCGCGACCAGTCTGATTGCAGGCTTGCATTCAGATCTGTCTGTGAAAATCCGCCGGGCTCTCCGCCCGCCCCATACGAAGAATTTGTTGCATAACCAATTGCCTGTTCAAGCCGCGTAAAAACCTGCCAGGTTCCCGCGCGAAACCCGACTGGTAGAAACGGTTCTTCTTCAACCGGGCGTTCGACACCGGATTGTTCAGCTCCCACCCGCAAGTTCTGCCTTGTTTCGAATTCTTCATCAGCCTGTATCACCGTGGGTTCATCAGCAACCGGCTGGGTGAACAGATCTCCGGTGATGCGGGTTTCGCGTTCCACTCTCCTCGTTGGTACAGGCAGGCGCTCGGGCGCAAGGACAATCGGATCGGCCACCACCTGCGGAACGGGCGCAGTTACTGATTCAACGATATTGTCTTCCTCGACCGGACTTCCGAAAAAAATATTGTCCTGGGGTTGCAGATACTGGGAGTGTGCGTTGTCGATACTCAATTCCATGCCTATTGGTGCGGCAATAGCCACCAATAAACGCATTGAATTACGGCGTATGAACGCAAATTTCATTAAAATTGGTCCCAAGCAATTTCTAACTACTGACAATTGGTAAAAACTTATGGTTAATGGACAGTTTCCAAATCTGGCCATACCGCATTGCATGTGCGTAAAATTCGTGTATCAGGCAGTTTACAAGCAATTTATTCCGGAAATCGCCCGAAATGACACATTCACCAGAACTGATCTCGGCAAGAAATACGATAAAAACAGAATCGGAAGGCCTGCGGGCACTGGCCGAATCACTTGAAAATGGCCTCGCAGGACCGTTCAGGGAAGCAGTGTCGAGGCTCGGTTCGATTTCAGGACGGGTAATCGTCACCGGGATCGGTAAAAGCGGGCATATCGGATCGAAAATTGCTGCTACTTTTGCTTCCACCGGCACGCCGGCCTTTTTTGTACACCCTGCCGAAGCCAATCATGGTGATTTGGGCATGATTGCCCGCGATGACGCAATAATTGCAATGTCATGGTCAGGGGAAGCAGCAGAATTGAAGGGAATTCTAGCCTATTCCCGCCGATTCTCGATTCCGCTGGTAGCACTGACGGCCAATGTGAACTCCACACTGGCCCAACAAAGCGACATCTGCCTGCTGCTGCCACGCTACGAGGAAGCGTGTCCGCATAACCTTGCGCCGACAACTTCTTCCATCATGATGCTGGCCTTGGGCGACGCACTGGCCATCGCAATGCTTGAGGCAAGGGGATTTTCTGCAACGGATTTCAAGACATATCATCCGGGAGGCTCCCTGGGCGCAAGCCTGACGCTGATCTGTGAAGTCATGCACCGCGAGAAAGAAGTTCCACTGGTAAAAACCGGTTCACCAATGGGTGACGCAGTCATCAGAATTTCAGAAAAAGGTTTTGGTTGCGTAGGGGTCGTATCGGGGGATGGAAATCTCATCGGCGTGATCACAGATGGCGATTTACGGCGCAATATTCACAGGGACATGCTGTCCCTTAGTGTCGATGAAGTAATGACCCATTCACCGCAAACCGTGGAGCCCGAAACAATGGCCAATAAGGCATTGGCCATGCTGAATGAATGCGCGATTACCTCTCTACTAGTCACCGAAAACGGAAAACCCGTGGGAATCGTCCATATGCATGATCTTCTGAGAATTGGCGTGGCTTGAACCTCAGCCAAATTGGTGACGCCGGACTGATCAGCTCTTGTTGTCCACTGGCTGGACCTGCAAGGTTCCGCCCTTTACACCGACGACACGCGCTTCACTGCCTTTAGGCATGTCCGGACCGGTAATCAACCAAGTGGTGCTGCCGACCCTGGCACGGCCCTGGCC